>JAMDEO010000079.1 GCA_023483915.1 Actinomycetota bacterium | reverse complement strand
ACGCGGAGAGGTTGAAGGTTAGGACTGGCTGCATGGCGTTGAGTTGGAGCTGCCCGGCCTCGGCGGCAAGAGTAATGGTGAGGTCGTTGCCGATCACCTGGAAAGCCACTTGGTTCACCACCTCGGGGATAACCGGATTCACCTTGCCAGGCATGATGCTGGAACCGGGCTGCATGGCAGGCAGACGGATCTCAGCCAGGCCGCACTGGGGCCCCGAGGAAAGGAGGCGCAGATCGTTGCACATCTTGGAGAGCTTCACGGCGATCCGCTTCAGGACCCCCGAGAACATCACGAAAGCACCGGTGTCAGGCGTCGCCTCCACCAAGTTCTCGGCGCTGACCAGATCCAAGCCGGTGACCTTTCGGAGTTCCTCTAGCACGATCTTCGAGTAGCGGGGGTCCGCGTTGATCCCGGTCCCGATGGCCGTACCTCCCATGTTCACCTCATGTAGCAACCGGGTGGCTTCCTGGAGCCGCTCGATGTCTTCTCCGATGGTGACAGCGAAGGCGGTGAACTCCTGTCCCAGGGTCATGGGCACTGCGTCCTGGAGTTGGGTCCTGCCCATCTTGATCACGTCGCGGAACTGCCCTTCCTTGGCCGCCAGGGCGTCCCGCAAGTCCTCCAGAGCTCCCACCAGCGTCCGGGTGGCGCAGACGGCCGCGATCCTCAAAGCCGTCGGGTAGGCGTCGTTGGTGGACTGGGAGAGGTTGACGTGGTTGTTCGGATGGCAGTGGACATAATCGCCGCGAGACTTACCCAGGATCTCCAATGCCCGGTTGGCGATCACCTCGTTTGCGTTCATGTTAGTGGAGGTGCCGGCTCCTCCCTGCACCACGTCCACGACGAAGTGACCGTGGAAGTTTCCATCCACTATCTCCTGACAGGCTCGATCAATGGCGTCGGCAATATCGTCGGGCAGCACACCCAGCCGGCAGTTGGCCCGGGCTGCCGCCTGCTTCACCATTGCCAAGGCGCGCACGAAATCGGGAAAGTGATGGAGCTTGATGCCGGAGATCGGGAAGTTCTCCACTGCCCTCAGCGTCTGGATACCGTATAGGGCATCATCGGGCACATCTCGCTCGCCCAGCAGATCGTGCTCACGCCGCATCTGCCCCGAAATGTAGCCCTTCGCCTGTCCCATCTCGGTCGAACTGGCGTAGCGAAGCCGGCGGCTCGTGGTCGTACCGATCCGCGTCAGGAGTGCAACTGCGGCCGAAGCGTCCTCCTCGAGCTTCTCTCGAACAGCGTCGACGGGCAGTTCCAGGAGGTGAGTGTTGGCGAGGGCCCCGGCGGAAGTGGAGTGACGGCCTCCGTAGAGGATTGCCGCCTCGCCTATGACCTGGCCGTGGCCGAGACGGAGCAGGGACACGGAGCCCCCAGACCGCTCCCGCGTCAACTCGATCCATCCTCGGGCGATCACGTACAAGGAATTCCTGGGATCTCCCTGGCAGTAAAGTAGCTCCCCGGTCCGAAGCCGACGCCATTGGGCGACGGGAGCCAACAGTGCCGGCACCGATGGGTCTAGACGGGCGAAGAGGTCACATGACGTGAGAACGGCGAGGGCTTCGTTCATCTAAGGGATCTCCAATCCGAGAGGAGTGACTATGCCGGGTCGGTGCCGAGCCGGCGAGGCGCTGCCCAATGCCATTTTGGCCGGGCGCGAATCCCCGAAGGTCCAAAACAACCCCTTTCCTGGCCCACCGAATCACCGTCGCCGCGTTCCCCGCCCAGCAGGCTGAATAGGCCGATCCGATGGCGCTGGATGTGACGGCAGCTCCTTGTCTGCAAGGCCGGCTTCCTCAGAGGACGCACATTCCATAGACGCGATGGTACGGCACATAGACGGGAAAAAGGGCTACGCGATCCCCAGCCGTCACGAGAGAGCCGAGGGTCGCCTTGCACCCGTTGATCATGACCATACCTATGCGGGCGGATTCCAACCCGAGCGCCGCTGCCACTGACTCCGCGGTTATCGCGGAGCTCGCCACGCGAGCGGCTGCCAACTCGCTCAACGACAAGTACCACGGCCCCACGCCTCCCGCGATGAGAGCCAGGTCCAGAAATGCGCGCGCCTCCACCACTCCCCCACTACCTGTCATGCCCGTCCGCCAGCGCCGTGAGACCGGCCTCGGAGACGTCGAGGGTGCGTGCCCGCCGCGCAGCACGAAACAACCGCCTCCATTGAACCGCTAGCCTCCTCCGAGCGGTGGGAAGAAGCTGAGCCGATCCCCGTCTCGGAGTTCCGACTCCATGGTTCCGCGGAGACCGTTGATCATGACGAGGTGGACGTCGCCTGGTTTCAGACCCTCCGCCTCGATGACTTCGCGCACGGTGAGCCCCGGACGTGACTCCATCTCGAACCGCTTGCGGCCGGTGGTGGAATGCATGGAGAGCGCAGCAAAGAGGCGGACATCGATCACTGCCCGGAACCTCCGTCGGCGCTCATCCGGAACCGACCCATGTCACTCTTCGCTCCGGCGCAGATAGAACTGCGAGAAATGGATGAAGTTGGGTGGGAAAAGCGCCACCCGGTCCCCGTCCTGCACTGGAGCCGACGGGGCGACGAAGAGGTGGTTGCGGTAGATCACGTTCACCTCGTCGACGGCGATGCCCAGGGCGGCCATCACGTCGGCGACCGAAGTGGGCCCCCCGCCAGGCAGTTCCACCAAGCCTTCGCCTCCGGCGAAGCCCGGAGCTTTGTCCCTCAGCACCGATCCCAACTTGACGGTCACGTGCACGGTTCACACTCTCCTCCACCATCGAGCGCCCCAAGTCAGCCGAGTTCAACCACCGGGCTCCAGCCGCACACCTGGTTGAGCTCCTCGTCGGGCACATCCCAGGTAAGATTGTGGGGGGACAGTTCCTCCTTGTAGAAGAAGTCCGGCAGGCGATCGTCCTTCTCGGTCATGCCCGCCCGCTTGTTAAAACTGCGCTCGATCTCGAGTACCTTGCCGCCATGGGCGACAGCGTCGGCGACAGACATCTCTACGCCGAACAGGGCAGAGACCATCTCGGGGATGGCGGCCAGCGAATCGGCTTGGTCCAGGCAGGCAAAGGCGAGAAACAGACACAGGCCGGTGGAATCGAAGAAGCCGGCCGTGGCTTCCTGCAAGGCCTGGGAGAGGGCGCATTGTCCCTCGGGTTTCAAGGGATCCAGGTCGCCGCCCACCTTGAGGATGTTCGGGGCCACCGCGTAGCCGGAGGTGTGGTCCGCCCCCATGGTGGAGGTGGCGAATGTCACCCCGATCCCCTTGATGGCCCGGGGGTCGTAAGCGGGAATGCCCTGGTTCTTGACGGTGGGCACGTGGGTGACGCCGTACGCCTGGGCGCAGTGCCCGGCGCCATTGCCGATCTTCCTGCCGATCTCGGTGTTGTGGCGGATCTCTTCGAAGAGCTCGATCATCCTCTGAGCGTCCCCCCAGGGGAGCAGCCCCCCTTCCATGGCCACGCCGAAGGTATCGCCCATCTCGATGGTGTCTAGTCCCAGGTCGTCACAGAGCCGATCCATCTGGGCGATGGCCTCGATATCTCCGTTATCGCAGTTGGCTCCGAGTGCCCAGATCGACTCGTACTCCACGCCCGAGGAAACATACTTGCCCTCTTTGTCGTTGTAGACATTGGAGCAGTGGATAACACAGCTAGTCATGCACCGGTGGCTCCGCTTGCCACCCCGGTCCTCGCAGTTCTGATGCAGCGTCTCGCCGGAGATAGCCTCGGCCTCATCGAAGCGGCCATAATGGAAGTTGTGGGTGGGGAGGGCTCCGGCTTCGTTGATGATGTTGATAAGGATGGCGGTGCCGAAGTTGGGGAGACCTTGGCTGGTCACCGGGTGGGTCTTCAGACCGTTTACCAAGGTCTTGCGCGCCCTATCGAAGCGCTCGGGGTCCGCGAGGGACGGGCGCGCAGCACCGGTGTCGTCCACCACGATGGCCTTGAGACCCCGGGCACCCATGACCGCGCCTACGCCCCCACGGCCTGCATGGCGGGCGGGGTTGCCTTCCGGGTCGGTGCAGGCCACGGACGAGTTACGCATCCCGTACTCGCCCGCCGGGCCCACCTGGATGGTGGCCACCTTAGGGCCGTATGCTGCCCGCAGCGCGGCGGCGCACGGGTAATTGGCCATGCCCCAGAAGGCAGTTCCATCCTCCAAACGCGCGCCCTCCGTGGACAGGTGGAGAATCCACTTCTTCCCGTTCGGATCCCCCTCCACGACGATGGCGGCAATGCCGAGGCGCCCCAGGCGACCGGCCGCCTGCCCGCCGGAGTTGGCCTCTTTGATCCCCCCGGTAAGCGGGCTTTTGCAACCCACCGAGAGCCGGCTGGAGTTGGGGGCGGTGGTGCCCGCCAAGACGCCGGGCGCGAACACGATCTTGTTGGCCGGGCCCAGGGGATCGCAGGCGGGGTCAACCTCCTTGGCAATCATGACTGACGTGAGAGCACGACCGCCCAGAAGTCTCAACTCCTCCGGCAGGTCCTCAGACGTGACCGTACCCGCTCCAACGTCGACTCGCAACAGCGTTCTCATCACAATCTCTCCCTGTTCGTTCTCAACAAACCACAACGTCTAGACACAGTTAGCCTGGCCGCTCGCCCAACACACTGGGAGTCATCACACCATGACCTGGCAAGGCGGGATGCCATCCTCAGCCGCCATCTTTCCCGAGCGAAGCGGGCGGTTCAATCATCATCGTGCAACTCCGCCTCAAATCACGCCCTTCCTTGCCTCGATCTGCGTCGCGCTTACGAGCACTAGGTCGTCGAGGGGCCTCACATCACCGGCACGAATCGCCCGTAACCCTGCGTACCTATCACTCTCCCCTCCTCTGCGATCACCTTGCCCCTCAGGATGGTGTGGGTGGGCATGCCCCGTACCTGTTGGCCCTCGTAGGCAGTCCAGCCGCACCTCGTGTAGAGGCGGTCTCCGGTGATAGTCGACTCCCGGTTGAGATCCAGAATGACCACGTCCGCGTCGGTGCCGACCTGGAGAGACCCCTTTCTCGGGTAGAGGCCGAACTTCTTGGCCGGGTTAACCGAGACGAGCTCCACCAGCCTGCCCAGAGGCAGGCGCCCCTTCCCGACCTCGGTTAAGAGCAGCGACAGAAAATGCTCGACGCCAGGGATTCCCAGGGCCATCTTCTCCGGGTTCTCGAGACCCATCGTGATCTCGTCCCGCGTGTGAGGGGCGTGGTCGGTATCGATGAAGTCTATCGTGCCGTCCAGGACGGCCTCCCAGCAGGCCTCCCGGTCCTCTCTGGTGAGCCCCACAGTCAGGTGGTTTCTCAGAATGTCGAACTCGTCCATCTGGGGCGGCACGAGGGCGAAATAGATGCAGTCCGCGATGACTCCTGCCCCGCGGCTCTTCGCGCGCCTCACCATCTCGATGTAGTCGCTGAACATGCAGTGCAGAGCGTAGTAGTAGACCCCGGTTCGTTCTTGGTAGTAGAGGAGTTCGGGCACAGCGGAGCTGTAGACCGTCCCATTGGTGGTGATCTCGCCGAACCGTCTGGCGTCCAGCCGACCCTCTGATCGAGCCTGGCGGATCAAAGAGTCGTGGATGTGGTTGTTGTGCGGATGGACCGAGCACGGCTTGCCCGTCCTCGCCACCATCCGGAACGCTTCCAAGATCCGGTCACTCTCGGGGATGGAGGCTTCCGTGTCGTAGGGATAGACGGTCTTCTTCTGAAAGATCTTGAAGCACGCGGCGCCGATCTCGCTGATCGCCTCGATTTGGTCCGGAACGCTGGGGCTGGCCATGGAGTTGAAGTCCACGTACGCCTTGGAGGCGGCGTTACCGATGTGGTGCAAGTACCTCTCGGCGGTGTTCGGCACGGGATCGGTGTTAGGCTGATCCATGACGGTCGTCACGCCCCCGGCCGCGGCAGCCATTGTGCCGGTGGCGTAGTCCTCCTTGTGCGTGTAGCCGGGATCCCTGAGGTGCACATGGGCATCGACCACGCCGGGGATTACATGCTTGCCCGCGGCGTCAATCGTCCGGGCGGCCTTCACCACCTGGGACCTGGTAATCCCGGCGATTCTCTCGCCCGCGATCAACAGGTCACCCTGTACCCAACCACCTTCGGTGTAGATCGTCCCATTCTCAATGAGCAGATCGACGCACACCGTCAGTCACCATGCCAGCTTCGCATGACTACGACACATCGACGAAGGCCTCCACCTCGATCAATTGCCGCTCGTCCCACAGGGCGGCGATTGCCACCATCGTGCTGGCCGGCCTCTTGCCCGGGCTGAAGAACTCGTTGAGTATCTTCAGATACTCCTCGCCATAGCGGGCGTCTGTGACATAGGTGGTGACCTTCATGACATCGTCCATGGTCTTTCCCTGAGACTCCACGATACTCTGGATGTTCGTAAGGGCCTGCCTAGCCTGCTCGCTGAACGAGCCGCTGACGACGGCGCCGTCAACATCGCGGCCAGTCATGCCCGTCGTCATCATCACCGACCCGTTGGAGGTCGCGTGTACGAAGCCGAAATCTTTGGGGTTATACACGGTATCGGGGCTGATGCGCTTCAGCATGTGGTCTCTCCTCTCGTTCCGGGCAACGCTACGAGACCGTCCGGCTGTTGGTGTCCAACCTCACCACCTCGATGGCCCCTACCGGACAGATTTTCTCGCACCGTGAGCAGCCGATGCAGTCGACGGCGTCCGCCCTGCCCAAGAACCCTGTCTTCGTCCCGTCCTTGACCGCCGCCACGCCGTCGGACACCGAGATCTCGTAGATATCCATCGGGCACGCCTGCACGCACAGGCCGCATCCAGTGCAGGCGTCTTCGTCCACGTGCAGCTTCGTGAGCAGGAACTTAACCACGAGGTCGCGAATGACCGGAAGATGCGCGAGCGGCTCGATGACTAGGCCGTCTTCCACCGGAGTCGTGCAGGTGAAGGTGGCCTCGCCGTTGACGTCCATGAGACATCCCCGGCAGCGGCCGAGTTCGCAGGAGTAGTAGAAGGCCAAGGTGGGATCCAGGTTCTCCTGGATATAGCCGAGCGCGGTGACGATCGTCATCCCGTCGATGACATCTTTGGGCAGGCTGAAGGCCTCGAGATGCCCCGTGGCATCGTGCTCGGGATCGAAGCGCCTAACGTTCACAGTGATCTGATCACCCATCCCACTCAGCCTCCGTATGACCGTAGGGGAGTACCACATCCGGGGGAGCGAGGACGCCTCCCACGATAGGCTCCACCTTGGTCGTGACCTCGCCTTCGACGACCCTCAGCTTGATGTTCTTCGTCCAGAGAGCAGGGCCGCCCACTACCCT
>JAMDEO010000100.1 GCA_023483915.1 Actinomycetota bacterium | reverse complement strand
AGGTGGCCAGCCAGATAGCGATAGCTCTGGAAAGAGACCAGCTGGCGGAGCAGCGCCGCTTTGCCCTTGTCGATGCGGAAACCGAAAGGATGCGTAGCTCGCTCCTGAGTTCAGTCTCCCATGACTTGCGCACTCCTCTGGCGGTGATCGCCGGAACCACGAGCACGTTGCTGGAAATGGGAGATTCCGCGGATCAGGCCACCCGTGATGCATTGCTCTCCGAGGTATATAACGAAGCCAATCGCCTGACGCGGCTTGTGGAGAACCTGCTGAGCATGACACGCCTTGAATCGGGGGTCGTCGTCGACAAGCAGTGGTTCCCCCTCGAGGACGTTGTTGGTTCGACTTTGAGCCGGCTCCGGAAGGAGATCGGCACTCGGATCATCAGCAAGCATCTTCCGGCCGGGCTTCCCTTGGTGTCGCTCGATGGTGTGATGATCGAGCAGGTTCTCTTCAATCTCCTTGACAACGCCCTGCAATATTCACCCGCCGGCTCCCCTGTCGACATATCCGCCCGGTCCAATGGCGAGATTGTCATCGAGGTAGCAGATAGGGGGCCAGGCTTGGCAGAAGCCGAGGAGAAGCAGGTCTTCGAGAAGCTTTATAGAGGGACCGCTGCGAAGCGGGGCGGTAGAGGAGCCGGACTCGGCCTGGCCATCGCCCGAGCGATAATCGAGGCTCATGGCGGCCGGATCTGGGCGCAGAACCGGGACGGAGGGGGAGCGGTCTTTGCTTTCAGCCTTCCCCTCAACCCGCCTGCCCCGTCGATAGACGAGGTTGAAGAGGAAGAACTCGAGGAGAGCTTGGAGCCCGAAGCGCCGCCGCAGGCTCCGCCGCCATCTACGGCCGCGCCGGGGCCGGGCGTCTCCCACTCATCGACGCCCGGCGTCGTCCATTCATCGGTCTCCGACGCCTCCCGGCCGGCGGCAGGCCTGCAGGATGAGGAGAGAACATCATGATGGCTTCGCCCTCGGAGACCGGCGCGCGGGCGAGACCGGCCAATGTATTGGTCGTTGAGGACGATGCGCCGATGCGGCGATTCCTCCGGGCAGCCCTAGCAAACGAGGGATACAGGGTCACCGAGGCCGAAACGGCCCAACTGGCTATGACCAACATCTTGGCCAGGATGCCGGACCTCATCCTTCTCGACCTCGGGCTCCCCGACATAGACGGCGCCGACATCTTGCGCCGGGTTAGAGAGTGGTCGCAGGTGCCGATCGTGGTCCTTTCGGCCAGGACCCGCGAGGGAGACAAGGTGGACGCGCTCAATTCAGGGGCCGACGATTATCTGACCAAGCCATTTGGCGTCCCGGAGCTTCTTGCCCGCGTGGCCGTGGCTCTGCGCCATGCCGCCGCTCTCAAGGATGCCGGCCGGCGGGAAGCGTTCGCGTTCCGCACCGGCGATCTGGAGGTCGATCTGGCGAATCGCCGTGTGACTGTCAAGGGACATGCCGTCCACCTTACCCGCATCGAGTACCGCCTCCTAACTGTTTTTGTCCAGAATGCAGGCAAGGTGCTCACCCACGAGCACCTGCTCCGCGAGGTCTGGGGATTGACCGGTACCGGGCAGGCGCATTACCCGCGGATGTATGTGGCCAGCCTGCGAAAGAAGCTGGAGGACGACCCGGCCGACCCGCGCTATCTCATCACCGAGCAAGGCGTGGGATATCGGCTCACGGCAGACTAGGGGTAGCGAATGGCAACAGGTATAGAGGGCAGGGTGGCCGTCATAACCGGCGCTGCTTCCGGGATTGGAAAGGCAACTGCCTTGGGCTTCGCCCGTGAGGGCGCGAAGGTGGTCGTTGTCACCAGGCGCAGCATGGCCGCTGCGGAGCAAACGGTCGCGGAATTACGGGCCCTAGGCGGCGACGCCATCAGCCTACAGTGCGACGTCACCAGCCAGCCTCAGGTGGAGAAAATGATCGCCGAGGCCGTCGCCTCCTTCGGGGCCATCGACTTTGCCTTCAACAATGCAGGGGTGGGACCGGATGGGGTGACGATTCCCTTCAGGCCGTTGACCGATGTATCCGAGGCCGACTGGGATCGCGTCATCGATACTAACCTCAAGGGCGTTTTTCTGTGTTCGAAGCACGAGCTAAGACAAATGCGAAAGCAAGGCAGCGGTGTGATCGTGAACACGTCGTCCACCGGGGGTCTGCGCATGATGCCCACCTTTGGCGCCTACGGGCCGAGCAAGGCGGGGGTTGTTGCCCTGACCAAACTGGCGGCGATGGAGAACAGGGGTGCCGGGGTCCGGGTGAACGTCGTCTGCCCGGGTCCAACACAGGGCACTGGCCTATCCGACAGATTGTTAAGCTGCCCTCCAGAGGAGGCTCCGCCTGCTCCTCCCGGCGTCTCCCCGGAGGACGTGATGGGCTTGCCGGAGGATGTGGCGAAGGCGGTGATCTGGCTCTGCTCTGACAGTGCGTCGCATGTCAACGGAGTCGTTCTGCCCGTGGACGGCGGCCTGGATATTATCTGACGCTAGGCCGTCGGCGGACGTTTGAGGATGGGCCTCAGCGGCCGGCGGGGAGGGCCGTGGTCGGACGCGGGGAGGGCCGTGGCTGCAACCGAGGCGCCCCCAAGAATAAAGCCCGGGCGTGAGACGCCGTCAGCGCTTGCCCCACCAGAGCGGCGTTTTCGTCTGAGCGACCCGGTTGGATACGTAGATGATGACGCCGGCAAGGGCGAGAAAGATCAGGACCAGCCACAGCGCGCCGCGCCACGATCCGTACAAGGACTCGTTGTAGATCACTATGGGCATTGTGGTGGTCCTGTTGGGGATATTTCCTGCAACCATGAGAGTGGCGCCGAACTCGCCCATGGCACGGGCGAAGGCCAAGGTCCCTCCCGCGATGATGCCTCTGCTCGACAGAGGGACAACGATGTGGAAGAACGTATAGCTTTCTGAACGGCCCAGAGTGTACGACGCAGCGATGAGGTTCTGATCGACAGTTTCCATCGATGCGCGGGCGGTCATCACGAGAAGCGGCAGCGAGACGATGGCAGAAGCGATGACCGCCGCGTACCAAGTGAAAGTCAGGCTCACCTGGTGGCCGGTGAGGAAAAGGGAAGCTCTGCCCAACAGCCCATTCTTGCCAATGACCCAAAGCAACAGATATCCGGTGACCGTTGGGGGCAGCACCAGGGGAAACGTGACTAAGAGGTTGACCAGATTGCGACCCGCAAAGCGCTTTCGCGCAAGCACGTAGGCGAGTGGTACCCCGACAACCATGGTTAGGACGGTGGCACAGGCTGCCACCTGTAGCGACAAGCGCAGGGGAAAGAGGACGCTCATCCTGCGCTCATCCTCCCGATCTCACTCCTGTGCTGGTTACTCGCATGTGGATCTGCGGGTCAGCTGGGCGGCGCGGGCAGGAAGCCGTTGTTCTGCAGGATCGTTTGCGCCTCCGGTCTTGAGATGAAATCAACGAACGCCTGTCCCAATGCCTTGCTCTTGCTCTCGCTGACGATTGCGGTGACATATTGGATCCTGCTATGCCAACCGGGGTCGGAAGTCGCCACAACCTTGACTTTGGTCCCGCCGAGCTTCGCATCCGTGGCAAACATGATAGCGGCATCGACTTCGCCCTGCTCCACGTACGTAAGCGTCTGGGAGGCATTCTTCGAGTAGATCAGCTTAGGCTCCACCTTGTCCAGAATGCCGAGCGAGGTGAGAATCTCAACGGCCGCCTTGCCGTGAGGCGCTGTCATCGGATCGCCGGTCGCGACCTTTTTGATGTCATCTCTGGCGAGATCTTGGAAGGATGTTATGCCCAGCTTCGAATCCGCGGGAACCGCAAGGACGAGCTCGTTCCCGGCAAATGTCTTCACGGAAGACGAGACGACAAGGTTCTCCTTCAGCAGATTGCTTACCTGTGTCATGGCGGCCGACACGAACACATCCACGGGGGCCCCCGCCTCGATCTGCTTCTGGAGAGTGCCCGAGGCATCGAAAGTAAAGGTGGTCATGGTGTTGTTGGCTTCGTCGAAGGCCCTCCCGATTGACGTGAAAGCTTCCTTCATGCTGGAAGCGACGGCAACCAGCAGTTCCTGCCGAGAACCGGCTGCGATCGAAGACGTCGTTCCGGCAGATAACGTGGATGATGGTGCGGGTGTGCCCGAACCGCAAGCCGCCACCAGTGTGAGCAATAGTCCCGCGAGAACCGTGGTCGAGACGGCGGCCAGACCCTTCTTTGCTCTAAGACGCTTCATGTGTGGCTCCTCATATTGTACTCTTACAAGTATAACGTCAATACTTTGCCGAGTACAACGAGGTGGCGGCAGTTTCCGCAAGGGGATTGTCTGGCCACGGGAGATGGAGGACATACTGCATGATCGAGTCGATCTTGTTGAAGTCAATAGGCGTGATTCATAGCGAGCACAAGTGCATGGAGGAAACTCCTGCCCAACCTGTCTTCGCTGAGGAGTGCCTCGGAACTGTGGAAGTCTTCCCCGAATACGCCGCCGGTCTACAAGACATAGAGGGGTTTTCCCACATCTATCTGCTGTTCTACATGGACCGGGCTCTTCCGGCCAAGTTGGTCGTGATGCCTCTTCTCGACGACGTCGAGCGAGGCGTGTTCGCCACTCGTTCGCCCTACCGGCCGAACGCGATCGGTCTGAGTATTGTTGAGCTGCTAGGGCGTGAACAGAATATCCTTGCTGTGAAGGGGCTAGATATTCTCGATGGTAGCCCGCTGCTGGACATCAAGCCTTTCACCACGAGATTCGACTACCGGGAGACGACCGGAAACGGCTGGCAGGACGCGTTGGACGACGACACCGCCAGGAAACGGGGGCTACGAGCCTACCGGGGGACCGCTGCCAATCCCCGCTCTGTTTCTGAGCCAGAACGTGGGTAGTGTCTTCAGTCCTCCGATTTGACAGAGTCGTCGAAGTCAAAGCTGGCCTTCACCGGGTTCTCTTCACCCAAGACATCCATCACGGTGCGGCCACCCAGGACGAGGCGGAAGAGCCAGTAGCCCGCATTCCAGCCGTCCGTCTGATCGTCCAGGCCCAGCTTGCCGTCCGACTCTTCGCGGAGGAAGATCTCCGCCCGTTCTCGTAAGGCGGTCCACTGGTAGGGCTTGAGGTCGGAGAACTCAAGGGTCATAGTGAAACGCTGCATGACGCCTCCTTTGGCCAACCATCGTTACCGCCTGCGCTAGTTGAATTGTGACACGCCTGCGCCGCTCCCGGTTGCGGATGGCCCCGTTGGTTTGCATGAGAGGCACCGATCGCTCCACGGCCGACCGCTGCGCCCGGGTGTCGCCTCCTGCGTGCCCAGGCGCAGACGCCGGCCGCCGCCAACTGCCGGCTACCTGGCTGCTCGATAGACCGCCTGCGCCGCGCCGACTGCTTCCGCCGGCCGCACCTTGACGCCCTGCTTTTCCAGCACCGATGCCAGCCCAACCAGGAACAGCATTACGTTTCGTTCGGTGGCGGAGTGACCCTGCAGGCCGACCCGCCAGACCTTCCCGGCCAGCGGGCCCAAGCCAGCCCCGATCTCGATACCGAACTGAGTGAGCAACGCCTTCCGCGTGGCAAGGTCGTCTGCTCCGTCCGGGATGCGGACCAGGTTCAGGGTCGGCAGTCGTTCTTCGCTCGGCACCTGCATGGCCAAGCCCATGGCCTCCACCCCCGCGACCAAGGCGTTGTGGTTGAGGAGGTGCCTGGAGAACCGCGCCTCCAAGCCTTCTTCCAGGATGATGCGCAGGGCTTCGCGCAGGGCATAGATCATGTTGATGGGCGCTGTGTGATGGTATTTCCGCGAAGCTCCCCAGTAGTCCCCCACCATAGTCAGATCCAGGTACCACGATGGCACCTTGTCCTTGCGGCCCCGCAGCTTGGCCACTGCCTTTTCGTTGAAGGAAAGTGGGGCCAATCCCGGCGGGCAGGACAGGCATTTCTGCGTCCCACTGAAAGACGCGTCGATACCCCAGTCATCCAACGCCACGTCGACCCCCGCAAGAGAGGTCACACAGTCCATCATCACGAGAGCCCCGGTTGCTTTCGCCAGCGCGACGATGTCGGCCACCGGCTGCAGAACTCCGGTGGACGTCTCGGCGTGCACGAAGGCAAAGATCTTGGGCTGCTTACCAGCCAGTGCCTTCTCGACGGCTTCGGCACTTACGGCGCGTCCCCACTCGGCCTCGATCGAGATTACCTCCGCCCCAAGCCGGCCGGCGCAATCCACCATTCTGGTACCAAACACCCCGTTGACCACGATGGCCACCTGGTCGCCCGGTTCAACGAGGTTTGCAAAGCAGGCCTCCATTCCGGCGCTGCCTGTTCCGGACACGGGAATGGTCAAGGCGTTCTCAGTCTTGAACACAGCCCGCAGCAATGCCTGCGTCTCCGACATCAGTTCCAGGAATTCCGGATCCAGATGACCCAACGTAGGAGCGGCCATGGCCCGAAGCACTCGGGGAGGAACGTCGCTGGGACCAGGGCCCATGAGTACTCTTGTCGAGGGCTCCAGGTCTCGGTAGTCGGCGATATTGAATCCTGGCGTCATTCTTGTCCTCCCACGCAACTTCCGGTCACTGTCGGAAGCGTTCATTCCTTGTCGCGTCGCATTCTTCGCAAGCCATTCCATCGGTCAAGTAAGATAGCAGCAAATTGTCCGACAACGGCAAGGAAGTGGGTCCGAAGTGGGTTCTGTGACCGATCCGGTTGTCAAGAGACTCCAGGCAACCGTCGGGGAGGCGAACGTCCTTGCCGAGGCCGTCGACCTGCAGACATACGAATATGACGCCTATCTGGAAAGGCATTTGCCCCGTGCCGTGGTGTTCGTCCACTCCACGGAGCAGGTGTCGGCTGTGGTGCAGGTGCTCGCAGAGAACGGAGTTCCCTTCGTGGCTCGAGGGTCCGGCACCAACCTCAGCGGCGGGGCGCTCGCTCTCGGGGGCGGGATAGTGATCGAGATGGGTCGGATGAACCGCATTCTTGAGATAGATATTCCCAACCAATGCATCGTCGTCCAGCCGGGCATCTTCAATCTCGACATCTCCACGAGCCTCTCCCCGCTCGGCTATTACTACGCGCCCGATCCGGCCAGTCAAAGGGCCTGCTCGCTGGGAGGCAATGTCGCCGAGAACGCGGGGGGGCCGCACTGCTTCAAATACGGGGTCACGAGCAATCACGTGCTGGGCTTGGAGGTAGTGCTCCCCGACGGCGAGATCGTCCGTTTCGGGGGCAAAAACGTGGATTCTCCCGGCTTGGATCTGCGGGGACTCTTCGTGGGTAGCGAAGGGACCTTGGGGATAGTCACCGCCGCCATCCTTCGCATCCTGCCCAAGCCGGAATCCGTAAAGAC
>JAMDEO010000147.1 GCA_023483915.1 Actinomycetota bacterium | reverse complement strand
GGAATGGTGGGAAGCATCGACCGGTCTTCCTCTTCCTCTGGGAGGGATCGCGGTTTCTCGGTCTTTGCCCCTGGAGACGCAGCGGGCCGTGGAGCAGGCGGTTCATCGAAGTGTATCCCGCGCACGTCTCAACCCCGAGGAGTCGAAACAATACGTGGCCGATAATGCCCAAGAGATGGATCCGGCGGTTTGCCGGGCCCACATCGATCTCTATGTGAACGACTACACTCTCGACTTCGGCCAAGAGGGCACCGAGGCCATCCAGCAGCTCCTGTCGAGCGCCGCGCGCGTGGGCGTGGTCCCTGATTCTGAGCGCGGCTTGTTCTGGGACGACAACCAGGCTTAATCGCCGGGGCAGGTAGTTCAGCGATCGCCGTCCGGTTGTCCGGTGCTGCTATCCTACGGGATTGATGCTCCACCTTACCGACATCTCCAAATCATTTGGCACTCAGGTCGTTCTCGATCGCGCGAGCCTGCATGTCAAGCCCGGCATGCGCGTTGGTTTGGTCGGGGCGAATGGTGCCGGTAAGACCACACTGCTTCGGCTCATCGCGGGAGAGATGTCTCTCGATGGCGGGGAGATCGGCGCACGTAAAGACCTTCGCATCGGCTTCCTGCCGCAGGAGATCGAGGAGATCGCGGATCACGCGGTGATTGACGAGGTGTTGGCCTCGTATGCGGACATCCTTTCGGCGGAACATCGGATGGCCGAACTGGGTGAGCAGTTGGCCCGCGCCTATGTCCCGGACACGGGCGAGTTTGACGGTTCCAGGGGCAAAGACCGAGAAACCGCGATCCCTCCCAGAGGAAGAGGAAGACCGGTCGATGCTTCCCACCATTCCCCCAAATCGACGAGTCTGCGGAGACCGTGGGCACCAAAGGTGAATCTGCCTTCATGGATGATGACACCCGCGTCGACCTCCCCCGCGGCAACCGCCGGCATGATGCGATCGAACGGCATCACGACGGCGTTCTGAAGACCGCCGATCAGCAGGCCAACCAGCAGCGCCGCGGTGGTGAGCTCCCCTGGAATCGCGACACGTGCACGCGCGAGATTGTCTGCCAACTCGGCCACCCTGGTCGCCGCCGGAGCACGACGCAAGGGTGAATCCTTACGAGCTACCACGAGCGGCCCGACACCGCGTCCGAGAGCCCCACCTGAATGCAGCAGGGCGTAGTGATCTCGAAGCTGGGCGAAGGCGTGGATCGAGATCTTGATGACGTCAGCACCACTGGCCACCGCCGTACGATTGAGTTGATCGATGTCCAGCAAATGGACGTCCACCGCCGGAGCGTTGGGCACGAGCCCTGCCACCCAAGCGTAGAAGATGAAGGTGTCGTTGGGGCAGCTCGAAAAGGCCAATCGCAGCGGTTTCACGTCAGACTCTCAATGAGCGGCACAGTAGCAGGGCGGCCTCCGCAGCCGCCTTCGCCGCTTCCTCGACCTTCCAGGAGGACCGATCCCGGTCGGTCACCATATTGCTGATCCCCCGCAGCTCCAGGAATGGAACGCGATACAGGGCGCAGATGTGGGCTGCAGCCGCTCCCTCCATAGATTCCGCCAGTGCCCCCCATCGCCCGGCCAACTCCTCCCCCTCGCTCTCCAGCCCGGAGATCCGCGACAGAGTCACGCAGGGGCCCTTGAATATCCGCGGGTTTGCGGGATGAGCACGCAAGAGTAGCGAATGCGCGGCGCCGACGAGCCCTGAATCGATATCGAAGGTGTTTCCACTCTCCCGCCCATCGATTTCGGCGATAGGCACTCCGATTTCTTGCGCGGACAGCCAACCCATAGGGCTGGAGCTTCCGGTGTCCGCGTATATCTCTTTCGTGGCAATGACCAAGTCCCCGGTCCGCGCACCGCCGGGTGAGCCGACTGACGGCAGCGCACCTGCGATTCCGACCTGGAGCACCAACCTCGGGGCAGGTTCCATTGCCTGAAGGAGGCAGGTGAGAAGGTGGGCGGCGTTAGCCTTGTCGCAGCCGCTGATCGCCACGACCAGGTCTATTCCTGCCTCAGTTTCGGTTTCGTCGGCTGCAGGCAGACGGCCGACCGAGATTTCCTTGCCTGCTACGGCGACTCGTTTTGTAAGAGAAATCGCTCGCATCAGCGGACGCGCCTCCAGCGAGGTGGCGGATAGAAGCACTACACCACAGCCCGCGGTCGCTTCCCGAATGGAGGAGCAACGATCCACCCGTTTATGCCCCTTCCAGCAGGAGTAGGTCGGGATCCTCGAGGTATCCGACGATGGTGTTGAGGAAACGGGCGGCTTCCGCCCCATCGATCAGCCGATGATCGAAAGTCAGCGACAAGGGAAGAATCAAACGGGGTACCACCTGTCCTTCGCGAACCACAGGGATCTCGCCGATGCGGCCCATACCGAGGATGGCAACCTCCGGGTAGTAAACGATTGGTGTCGCGTAGGTACCCCCGATGGCTCCGTAATTGGTGATCGTGAAAGTGCCCCCGTGCAGATCGGCCAGGTCGAGAGTGCGGTCCTCGGCTTTCTTGACCAACTCGATGATCTCCTCTGCAATCCCGAAGATGCTCTTCCTGTCTGCTTGCTTGATGTTCGGCACGACCAAGCCACTCCGAGTGTCGACGGCTATTCCGACGTTGTAGTAGCGCTTGACGACGTATTCCTCGCCGGACTCAGCCAAAGACGCATTCAGCCTGGGAAATCGTTTGAGAGCCGCCGTGCAGGCCTTGATGGCAAACGCAAGGTACGTGAGGTGCACCCCGCGCTCCGTCGCTACTTCACGCTCCTTCTCGCGGATGTGCCGGATCACGGTGACATCGGCCTGATCCATCGCGGTGACCTGGGCCTGAGTGGATACAGACTCCCTCATTCGCTTGGCCATCGTGCGCCGCACTCCCCGGAAGGGCACTCTCTCCACTGCCCCGTAGGGATCTTGCTCAACGATCCCCCCCGGGGTTGGCGTCTGCGCCGGGGCGGCCGTGGGCTCGGCCTGGGTCGGAGTCCCTGCGGCCGCGGCCGGCTTCATCCCACCGACGCCGTAGGCCATGACTTGCGCAAGGTCTTCCACATCCTGCTTCAGGATCCGCCCGCCGGTCCCGGTTCCCCTTATCTTGGTGATATCAACGCCGAGCTCTTTGGCCAGGGCCCTCACGGAAGGCAGAGCCAGCACCTCCTCGGGAGGGGTAGCAGCGGCGGCCGGCCCTCCCGAGGCTGGTTCCGGCGCTGGAGCGGGAGCGGCCTGAGCCGTCGGTGCCGCCGCGGGGGCAGGCGGAGCTGGGGGTCCCACCGCGGGGGCAGGCGCGGGCGGCGTTGCGGGCGCGGCCGGCGCTGCAGGCGTGGGCGGCGTTACCGCGGGCCCTCCCACCGGCTCGGGAGGCTCCGCTCCCTCCTCTGGAGCTTCCTCCAAGCGCCCCACGACCGAGCCCGAATACGGCTGCTCGACGGCCGGCCCTTGCGGCTTCCCGGCAGGCGCAGCCACGGTCACAGGAGCGGCCTCGCCCGCGGGCGCAGCCACCCTTGCAGGAGCCACCTCGGCGGCCCCGGTGCCAGTATCTTCGATAGTCACGAGGACCGACCCCACTGCAACGATGTCCCCTTCGGCCGCATGCAGACGCACGATTCTGCCGGCCTTCGGAGAGGGCATCTCGACAACGGCCTTGTCCGTCTCCAGTTCCGCCAGGGTCTGGTCCTCCACGACCACATCGCCCTCCTGGACTTTCCAGGAGAGGATCTCCCCCTCAGTAATGCCCTCCCCGATATCCGGAAACTTGAACTCGTAGGCCATGACCGCCTCCATAGACCCGGCTAGTCCGATCGTTTGGGATTGATCCTGTCCGCCTCGGTGTGGCGTGCCACGTTGCCCGACCGCAGCTTCCGGATCTGCTTCCTAAGCTCGGTTTCAGTGAGAAACTCATCGTCCGCCGCCCGGCCGTAATGCACCATCTCGTCCAGATGCCGCAACAGCTTCGCGGACGGACCTCCTTCCATCGCGCTGTACCCGGTGACGAGAAGCTCATAGACATATATAAAGTCAGGCAGATTCAATAGGTGCTTCACCAAACCTTGCACCCGCTCGTTCTTTACCGCTGAGACGGGCTGCGCCGCGAGTCCTAGGCTGTGCGCAGCCAGCCACAGGTACATGAAGGCATTGGCCAACGAGGTTTCGAAGATCGAATCGGCTTTCTGACGCGAGTACCGAGCATTCATGGGGAGACCCACCAGGCGGCGCGTATCTCCCAGGATGAATATGAAGAGTGGAGCCATGGGGCAATCCAGCATGCCATGAGTCTCCGGCTTCCACGGCGCGCCCTGCCAATCCTCGCGAGTGGCCTCGAGCACGTAGAAGTCACTGTCGATCCAGTCCTGGATTATTTTCCGCACCGCCTCGCGCAGTTCCAAGTCCTCGACTACCAGCAGCTCCACCGGCTGCAGGTTGAACCCCGTCGGCGCCCAACGTGCCGCTTCCAGCAGCTGTTGGACCGTCCCGGCCGGCACTGGATGGGGTTTGATGGCCCGGATGGTCCGGCGGCCTCTTACAAGCTTGAGAAACTCGCCGTAGTCACTGTCTTGCCCGGTCACTTAGCCATCCCCAGTTGGTCGGCTACCCTGTCGGCTTCCACATGGCGCGCCACATTACCGGCCCTCAACTTCATTATCTGCTTTCGCAGTTCTTCCTCGCTCAAGAATTCATCGTCCCTTGCCCGATCGTGGTGGGTCATCTCATCGAGGTGCCGCATGAGCTTGGGCGACGGGCCGCCTTCCATCGCGCTGCGGCCAATCAAGAAGATGTCGTAGATCTCTACGAAATCGGGCAGATTCAGCAGATGCTTCACCAATCCCAGCACCTTGGGATACTTGACCGCCGAAACAGGCTGAGCAGCCAGGCCCAGGCTATGAGCGGCCAACCACATGTAGAGAAACGCGTTGGAAAGGGACGATTCAAAAATGGAGTCACCTTTTTGCTGGGAGTACCGGGCAACCATCGGGAGGCCTACACGCCGCCTGGTGTCACCCAAAATAAGTATGTTCACCGGGGCCAGAGGACAGTCCCAACGTCCGTGAGTCTCGATGGTCCATGGCGAACCCTGCCATTTCTCCCGCGTCGCTTCCAGAGCGAAGAAGTCGGAATTCTTGTAGTCGTCGACGATCTCCTTGATGGCTTTGCGCAACTCGAGATCCTTGACCACGAGAAACTCCATGGGCTGCATGTTGAAACCGGTCGGTGCCCATCGTGCCATCTCGAGCAGCTTCCCGATCATCTCATCAGGAAGGGGATCCGGCTTTATCGCCCGGATGGTCCGCCGGCTCTTGACCAACTCCAATAGTTCCTCGTACTGCACGGTTATCTCCTCTCCTGCTAAAACTCCATGGTGTCCTTCACCGCCTGCACAACCCTCGGGGCGTCCGGCTGATAATAATCCTCCAACTTGGCCAGGGGCGGAATCGTGTCGGCCCCGGTTATCCTCGCCACCGGCGCTTTGAGATAGAGCAGGGCTCTCTCCATGATCTGGGCCGAGATCTCCGCCCCAAAGCCGCAGGAACGCGGCGCCTCGTGCACCACCACAGCCCGACCAGTCTTCTTCACGCTCTCGACGACAGTTTCAAAGTCGAAAGGCGAGAGGGTGCGAACATCGACGATCTCGGCCTCCGTGCCGGCCTCAGCAGCAAGCCTTTCTGCGGCTTCGCGCATAACTCGGAGCTGCGCCCCCCACGCGATCAATGTGACGTCACGCCCAGGCCGCACCACCCGGGCCTTACCGAGGGGAACCACGTACGGCTCCTCAGGGACTTCCATCTTGATCGCTCGATAGATCCTGGCCGGTTCCAGGAAGATCACCGGGTCTGGATCACGCACGGCCGCTACCAGAAGGCCCTTGGCGTCGTAAGGGTCGGCAGGCACGACGACTTTCAGGCCGGGCACATGGGCGTATACGGCCTCCATGCTTTCCGAGTGGTGCTCCAGCGCCCTTATCCCTCCGCCGTAAGGCATACGGACACGAGCGGCACCGTGAACTCCCCCCCGACTGCGGTTGCGCATCCGGGAGGCGTGGGAGACCAGTTGATCGTAAGCCGGGTAAGCAAACCCGGCAAACTGAATCTCCGCCACCGGGCGGTAGCCCGCGATCGCCATACCGATGGCCATGCCCACTATGCCCGACTCCGCCAGGGGCGTATCGATCACGCGGTCCTCGCCATAGCGCTGAATCAGGCCGTCGGTGACGCGGAAGACCCCGCCATCCCGACCCACGTCCTCGCCCAGGATGATGACGCTGGGATCACTCTGCATCTCCTGCTGCAGCGCCTGGTCGATGGCCTCGACCATGTTCAGCTTAGCCATGATCACTCGCCTTTCGTCGCCCCAGGCGAGGCGCCCGTGGCCAGGCGTCTGAGAAGAGCATCGCGCTCTTCGGCCAGCGGGGGCGTTAGGTCCGCGAAGACATGTTTGAAGGTCTCCTCCGGAGATATAGGCGGAATGGCTTCGAATGCGGTGACTGCCTCAGCTACCCGGTTCTCGGCCTCGGCCTGCACGGCTGCAACCCCGTCGTCGTCCAGCAAGCCAGCGGCGCGCAGGTACTTGGCCAGCCGCTCTATGGGATCGCGCCTCTTCCAGGCCTCCACCTCTTCCTCTGAGCGATAGCGCCGTGCATCATCGGACGTCGTATGGTCGGTCACCCTGTAGGTGAAGGCCTCGATCAAGGTTGGTCCCAACCCCAACCTGGCACGCTCCAGCGCCTCCTTGGTTACCCGGTAGACCGCGAATACATCATTACCATCGACGCGGATCCCGGTCATTCCGTAGGCCAGGGCCTTCTGAGCAACGGTGGGCGAAGCCGTCTGTTTGGTAAATGGAAGCGATATCGCGTATTGGTTGTTCTGACAACAAAACACCACGGGAGCTTGGAAAACGCCGGCCATGTTCATCGCTTCGCTGAAATCGCCCTCCGACGTAGCCCCCTCCCCGAAGAAGGTGAGAACCGCCGCTTCCGTACCCGAATAGCGGAGTGCCCAGCCGATTCCGACAGCATGGATCATGTGCGTTCCCACCGGGACGGCGATGGGGAGAGTGTTGAGGCTTCGAGGAAATGCGCCACCCCTCTCATCCCCGCTCCAGTATTGCAGCAACTGCTGCATGGGGAGACCCCTCAACAAGAGTGCGCCGGTCTCTCGGAACGCGGGCACCAACCAGTCTTCGGGCCTCAAGGCGAAGGCGGCCCCGATGTGGGCGCCCTCCTGGCCCTTCACCCGCGCGAAAGTCCCGAGGCGGCCCTGGCGCTGCATCTTGAACATTCGCTCGTCGAATTCGCGGGTCAGCACCATGTGCTCATAAAGGGCCTTGAGCTGTTCCGGGGAAAGCTCCGGCATGAGGGAGATGTCGACGGAGCCGTCTTCGTCGAGGACCTTGACGCTTTGTACGGAGTAGGAAACCAGCGTGTTGATTGGCGCCATCTTTCAAACCCTGCCCAGTCTCGGTCTTGGCCTACGAAATACGCAAGACGGCGGCCCCTCTGATCTCTCCCCTGCGGAGGCGATCCAGGGCAATAGCCGCCTCCTGGAGCGAGAATACCTCCACTTCGGTTTTCACAGGGATTTGCGGAGCCAATTCCAAGAACTCATACCCATCGCCGCGAGTCAGATTGGCAACCGAGCGGATACCGCGCTCACCCCAAATGATGTCATACGGGAACGAAGGAATGTCGCTCATATGGATACCGCCGCATACCACGGTCGCCCCCTTAGCGGACGCCCGCAAGGCGACGGGAACCAGTTCCCCCGCCGGCGCAAAGATGATCGCCGCATCGAGAAGCTCCGGCGGCAAATGTTCGGTGTCCCCAGCCCAAACGGCCCCCATCTCCAGCGCAAACTTCTGAGAGGCATCGTCGCCCGGCCGGGTGAAGGCATACACACGCCTGCCTTCGTACCGAGCCACCTGGGTTACGATATGAGCGGCAGCCCCAAAGCCGTAGATCCCCACGGTCTCCGGATCACCGGCCATTCTGAGCGACCGGTACCCGATGAGCCCGGCACACAAAAGCGGCGCCGCCTTGTTCTCCGCGAATCCCGGAGGAATTGGAAAACAGAACCTCGCGTCCGCCACCGCGTACTCCGCGAATCCCCCGTCGATGTCGTATCCGGTGAACTTAGCTGAATCGCAAAGGTTCTCTCTCCCCCTCAAGCAGTAACGACAATGCCCGCAGGTCCATCCCAGCCAGGGTATGCCGACCAATTGTCCCAGAATCGGAGTCGCGACCCCTTCTCCCAGCGCTTCAACCGACCCTACGATCTGATGTCCAAGAATCAGGGGTAGCTTGGGACGGGCGAGCTCCCCGTCGATGATGTGAAGGTCCGTTCGGCAGACGCCGCAGGCCTTCACGCGCACCCGTACCTGCCCCGGCGCCGGCTTCGGCACAGGAACCTGCGCCGGTCTGAGGCCGTGCCCCACTCCCTCGAATAAGACAGCCTCCATCAATGCAGACATGCCCCCCTCCCGCTATCTAACGCCGCGGGTCCGCTATGCCCCGCGATCAACCGGGAAGAGCGTGGTTGCCGGCCGCTCCGTTGCGCATAAAGACCGACGGGCGCTGGAAGTGGATGTTCACGTAGTAGTCGATCATTCTATCGATGAGACGGCTGGCGTCGGTGTCGTACATTAGGGACGCCCCTGTCTCCTTGTCTATAGCCTTGACCAATTCGGGCACGATATCGGTGATGCCCCCCGTACCTTGCAGGATCCCGATCAACTTACCCTCGTCGTAGGCGATGGCAAACTCACCCAGAGTTCCCGAATGTCCGCCCACGATAACAACGATGTCGCTGGACCGGATGTTGACGATCTCGCGTCCCATGAGGCCGCTACCCGTATAGATGAGCACGTCGAATCCATCCACGGGTGAGTGATAGACATGCACGTGTTCGTCCAAACTGAGGGCGGGAGATATGCCGATGGAAAGTCCACCCGCCGACTGAGAGCCGAGCGCGCTCTCAAGGGGAAGCCCGGGAGCTGCGCCGCTCACCATCACCATCCCACGCGTACCTATGGCTTTGCCCAGATTCCGCGCGGCGGCGCGTGTCTCGGCACTGAGGTTGCCCGAAGCCGCGCCCATGACCCCTACCTTCAATGCCATGGCCTTGATGTTTTTAGAGTAGCGCTCGGGGTCGGCATTGAAGAGATCGCGATGCTCTTCTGAGCAGAACAGATAGATGCGCCCGTTGTAGAAGGAGGCCGCGACGGCATCTCGTTCGGAGAGGGGGGTCGCGCAGACAGGATCATTGGTCATACGGCGCCTCCGTCCAGATCGAAGATTTCGTTCTTCTCGGCTACGACCACAGGGAAGTGCAGCCGGTCTTCCATCAACTTCTGCAGCGTCAAAGCGGCCCTCAGCTCTCCGTGCGTCAAGATCACCAGCTTGGGTGACTTGAAGTGTGAAGCCCAGGCTAGGAGCTGATCCTGGTCGGCATGGGCGGACAACCCGGTGATTTCGTGGATGTGCGCCCGCACCGCAATCTCTTCGCCAAAGATGCGCACCCTCTTGTCCCCCTCCAGGAGCCGCCTGCCCAATGTGTGTTGGGCCTGGAAGCCGACGATAACCACGTGGGCCTCGGGGCGCCACAGATTGTGCTTCAGGTGATGTTTGATACGACCTGCCTCAGCCATGCCGCTCGCCGAGATGATGACCACACCTCGCTTCTCGTTTAGCGCTTTCGACTCCTCGGGACTCGTGGTGTAGTGGATCTCCGGGAAATCGAAGATGCCGCCGGGCTGGCCGACCAGCCGCCATGACTCCGAATCGAAGACCTCTCGATGCCTTCGGAATACCTCGGTTGCACGCGAGGCCAGAGGGCTGTCCACGTATATCGGCATGTCGAGATCGCGCTCGTTTTGGACCTTGCGCAGGTAGTACAACAATTCCTGCGTGCGCCCAACTGCGAACGACGGGATAATCACGTTGCCCCCGGACCTCTGGGCCTCTTCCATGATCGCGGCGAGCTCGTCGTCGGGCTTGCCGTTGTGCACGTGTTTCCGGTCGCCGTAGGTCGACTCCATAATCAGGTAGTCGGTCTGGTCGATGATTTCCGGGTCTCTTATGATGGGCTGGTTGGGCTGCCCCACATCCCCGCTGATGAGGACCTTCACTGTCTCCCTATTGTCCGAGAGGCGCATCTCCAGAAAGGACGACCCAAGGATATGGCCGGCGTCGTGGAAAACCGCCGTGATCCCCGGTCCCAGCTCTTTAGCCACCCGGTAGTCAATCGCCTTGAACCTCCGGACGGCCCTCTCCGCGTCGCGTTGCGTGTATAGGGCCTCGAGCATCCGCCGTCCGGCCCGCCTTGCCTTGCGGTTGCGCCACTCGGCCTCAGTCTCCTGAATGTGAGCTGAATCCAGGAGCATTATCTCGGCGAGATCGCACGTAGCCGCGGTCGCATAGACCGGCCCCTTGAACCCTTCATTGACGAGCCTCGGGATCAGCCCCGAATGATCTATGTGCGCATGCGTAAGCAGCAAGAAGCTCATTTCCGCGGGATCGAACGCGAACGGAGCAAAGTTGAGCTCCTCTTCCCTGTCACCGCCCTGATGCATCCCGCAGTCAACCAGGAAGCGCATGTTCCCCGCCTGAACCACGTAGCAGGATCCTGTGACTTCCCGCGCGGCGCCGCACACTTCTATGAACATACATCCTCCTCGATCACCTAATGAGCAAAGAAAAAGCAAAGTATGATCGCATAATAGGCCTTTATGTTATTCTTGCTTCAAGTGTATTCGCCCCTGCACCCCCCGCAGGGGACGGTTTTTGTTGAGCGCAAACAGGAACAGCGGAGGATGACGTGGCTAACGAGTCCCTAGAGGGAAAGGTCTTCGACGTACCCGAAGAGTTCCGCAAGACGGCCCTCGTGTCCAGCTTCGAGCAGTACCAGGACATGTATCGCCGTTCTATCGAGGATTCAGATGCATTCTGGGCCGAAGAAGCTGAAAGACGGCTCCATTGGTACAAGAAGTGGGACGCTGTCCAAGATCATGATTTCCCCAATGCCAAGATCCGTTGGTTTGAAGGCGGCAAGCTGAACGTCAGCTACAACTGCCTCGACCGCCACGTCGAAGCCGGTAAAGGCGACACCGTAGCCTACTACTTCGAGGGCGATTCACCAGACCAGACGCGGACTATCACGTACAAGCAACTGTACGACGAAGTCAACAAGTTCGCCAATGTCCTCAAGGCCAAGGGTATCAAGAAAGGCGACCGGGTCGTTATCTACTTACCTATGATTCCGGAACTTCCGGTGTCGATGCTGGCCTGCTCCCGCATAGGAGCCATCCACTGCGTTGTCTTCGGCGGTTTCTCGGCTGACGCCCTACGCGATCGTGCTCTGGACGCCGGTGCCACCGTGATGATCACGTGCGATACAGGCCTTCGCGGCAGCAAACGAGTACCGGTCAAAAGTACGGCCGACGCGGCGATGGCGGAATGCCCGGAAATCAAGCACTGCATCGTAGTCAAGCACACCGGCGCCGAGGACCTCCCCTGGACCGAAGGCCGCGACGCCTGGTACCACGAGGAGCTGGCCGCTGCCGCCCCCAGCTGTCCCTGCGAAGAGATGGGCGCCGAAGATCCGCTGTTCATCCTTTACACGTCCGGTTCCACGGGCAAGCCCAAGGGCGTACTCCACACCACCGGCGGCTATCTGCTATATGCCAGCATCACCCACGAGCTGATCTTTGACTACCATCCAGGTCAGGTCTACTGGTGCACAGCCGACATCGGCTGGGTCACCGGCCATACATACATCGTGTACGGCCCGCTATGCAACGGTTCTACCGGCGTCCTTTTCGAAGGAGTGCCCAGCTATCCCGGTCCCGACCGCTTCTGGGATGTGGTCGAGCGCTACAAAGTCAACATCTTCTATACCGCCCCCACAGCTCTACGTGCCGTGGCTCGCGAAGGTGACGACTGGGTGAAGAAGCATGATCTCTCTTCATTGCGCGTGCTTGGCACAGTTGGCGAGCCCATCAACCCGGAAGTATGGCTCTGGTACCACGACCTCATTGGGGGCGGCCGGTGCCCGATCGTGGACACTTGGTGGCAGACCGAGACCGGCGGCATCCTCATCACCCCCATCCCGGGCGCGATGAAGATCAAACCGGGCTCAGCGACTCTCCCGTTCTTTGGAGTGGAGCCGGTTCTCGTCGACGAGAACGGCGAAGAGATATTTGGTCCCGGCGTGGGCAACCTCTGTATCCGGCGCCCCTGGCCCGGAATGATGCGGGGTGTGTTCGGCGACCCGAACCGGTTCAAAGAAACCTACTTTGTCCAGTATCCCGGCCTGTACTTCACCGGTGACGGCTGCCGCCGCGACGAAGACGGCTACCACTGGATCACCGGCCGGGTAGACGACGTTATCAACGTTTCCGGGCACCGCATGGGGACTGCCGAGATCGAGTCGGCGCTGGTGAGCCATGAAACTGTGGCTGAGGCCGCCGTCGTCGGCATGCCTCACGCCCTGAAAGGTCAGGGCATCTACGCCTTTGTTACCTTGAACGCGGGCGTCGAGCCCTCAGACGACCTCAAGAAAGAGCTGGTCAAGCACGTCCGCACCGAGATAGGCCCCATTGCCACGCCGGACGTCATCCAGTGGGCGCACGGCCTGCCGAAGACCCGCAGCGGTAAGATCATGCGCCGCATCCTCAAGAAGATCGCGGCAAACGACATTGCCGACCTGGGCGACACCTCCACCCTTGCCGATCCCAGCGTGGTCGACGACTTGGTGGAACATCGCCAGCAGTAACACGACCCTGGTCTTGACGAAATGGGACGGCCGCAAGGCCGCCCCATTCTTTCCGGCCTAATATCGCGTGTCGGCCTCGGGCAGCGGCCTTCTGCCCAGCAAACTCTGCGCCTCCCGCCACCTCCTACGGGAATGCTGCCGGGGATTCGGTCGATTGAGAAGGCCACAGTGGGACCCAGCGCCGGTTCTGCAGCTCGGCGACGAACAGATGGGCGCCGCGGTTCTGACCGTCACCGTCGAAGGTGAGAAGACTCTGGGGAAGCACCATATGGTCCGCCGCGGTCATTGCCGTGGTGGCCAGAGCCGCCCGCAGCCGTTTACCGTCCGTCGAGTCCGCTCGCTCGAGGGCATTGGCGAGGAGCCAAACCGCCTGATAGGAATAGAGAGCTGCGGCAGAGGCCGGGCTTCCGTGGGTGTCAACGTAGTCCTCGTCGAACCGACCTCCAGCCTTACCTGGAACATACTCGAATTCTGTGAAGATCCGCACGCCGGTATCTCCCACGCGTGAGAGAAAGTCCGGCTCCGCGGCCCCGCTCCCCGCATCCAAGATAGGTATGGAGAGATGAAGCTTGGCTGCGCTGTCGACGACGAGCAGCGCGTCATCCAGGTAAGCGGCGGCAAGTACCGCCTGAGCGCCCGAGGACTTGACCTGCAGGAGCGCCTCATTGAGATCTGCCTGATCGGGTGCGTAGGCGATCTCACATACAACCTCCATGCCGGCAGCGGACAGGTACTTGCGCTGTTCGGCTGCTGTCTCCCTGCCAAACGCGCCATCTTCGTGAAGCAAGGCTACCTTTGTCACCGGCCCATCAATCAACCCATCGTTGGCGAGGAATTGGACCTGATCTCGGGCAAACCATTCCGCCTTGGGGCTGAGTCTGAACAAGTACCCGAGATCTCTTTCGGTGATCTCATTTGCGGCCCCGTAGGTGACAATGAAAGGAAGCTTCAGCTTTTCGGCGACTTCGCCCGCGGGAATCGCAACTGCGGACTGGTATCCGCCGAGTACCGCCAACACTCCCTGCCCGGATGTGAGGTGCTCGAGCTCATCCTCGACGCCGTCCGCCTTTCCGCCCGAGTCGGCTTTGACAAGCTCCAGCCGCGCCCCGCCCAACGCGTGAATCCCACCGGATGCATTGACTTCATCGACCGCCAGTTCCATCGCATCCAGGCATTCAGTCCCCTTCACGGCCAAGTCGCCTGTCAGCGGAAGAAGGACCCCGATGCGGATGAGCTGAGGTGCCCGCATGTCAGAGGTGGCCATAGGGTCTGCAGGCGCCCCGGTGGTTTCGGCAGAACCAGAGTGGCTTGTGGTGGGTAGGGCGCGAGAGGTGGCTAGGGAAGTTGCGCCCTGAGAGGTGGACGTAGTTGCGCCATTAGTTGCTGGGTCTCCCGAACGGGCGGCAGAACTGATACCGGTGCAGCCTGCGGCCCCAAGGGCAAGAATAACCACGAGGAAGAACACGCTTCCCAAGGACGGACTCTGGACTCGCACGCTACCTCACCACGAGGTTGACCAGCCGGCCGGGTACCACCACCTCTTTGACCAGAGTCTTCCCTTCCAGGTACTTCGCTACACCAGGAAGCGACTTCGCCTGCGCAAGCACATCGCGGGTGGGCGCATCTTTGGCCACCTCGACGCGGTCCCTTACCTTGCCGTTGATTTGGACCGCCATTTCAACTGTCTCCAAAGCGAGGAATCTTGGATCGGGCTGCGGCCAGGGTTCGTCCCAGATGGCACCGTAGCCCATCAGCTGCCAAAGCTCGGCTCCCATGTGGGGGGCGAATGGCTCGAGAAGACGGACCGTAGTTTCCAGAGCATGTCGCAGGACCGCCCGGCCGGCCTCGTTGCGGGCGAGGCCGGCCGTTCGAGCGGCCGCGATATCGTTGTTGAGCTCCATGATGGCGGCAAGCGCCGTATTGAAACGGAACCGCTGTCCAACATCCACAGTGGCCTTCTGCACGACCTGGCTGGTCTTGACCAACACCGCACGCTCGGCGGCGGTTGGCGTTTCCTGGTCGAATGCCACGTCGGCAGGGCGGCCACCCGGCGCCGAGGGCCCCACGATGCCCTCGTCCACCGCTTCCGTCACCTGGCGCCAAACCCGGCCAAGGAACCGATAGATGCCCTCGATCCCCTGGTCGTTCCACTCGGCGTCACTTTCCGCGGGCCCCATGAAGAGGACATAGCTTCGCACCGAGTCCGCACCGTACTTGGCAACCATCTCGTCCGGGCTGACCACGTTGCCCTTGCTTTTGGACATCTTGGCGCCCTTGTGGTAGATCATCCCTTGGGTGAACAAATTCTTGAACGGTTCCTCAAAACCGACGAGACCCAGATCGTAGAGAACCTTGGTGAAGAAGCGGGAGTACATCAAGTGGAGGATGGCGTGCTCCACCCCACCGATGTACTGGTCCACGGGCAACCAGTAGTCCACAGCCTCGCGGTCGAAGGCCACGTCGCTCCGCCAGGGAGAGGCATAGCGCAAGAAGTACCATGACGAGTCTACGAAAGTGTCCATGGTGTCGCTTTCGCGCCGAGCGGGTCCGCCGCACTGGGGACATGTCGTGTTGACCCATTGCTCGGCTGCCGCAAGCGGCGACATACCTTTGGGAGCGTAATCAGTGATCTCGGGTAAGAGCACCGGTAACTGATCTTCCGGGACGGGGACCTCGCCGCACTTGTCACAATAGAGAATGGGGATCGGCGCGCCCCAGTATCGCTGCCGAGAGAGCAGCCAGTCCCGCAGCTTGTAGTTCACCGCAAAGTCGGCCTTGCCTTGGTCTCTTAGCCACTCCGTCACCTTGACGATCGCCTCAGCCTTGGAGAGCCCGTTGAAGTGGCCGCTGTTGACGAGCACACCGTCTCCGGCGTACGCCGAGGTAAGCCTACCGCTCTCGTCCTTGAACTCAGCAGGGGTGGAGATAACCTCCACCACTTCCAGCCCGTACTTCTGGGCGAATGCGAAATCCCGCTCATCATGGGCGGGTACAGCCATGATGGCCCCCGTGCCGTATTCCATTAGCACGTAGTCGGCGACGAAGATGGGGATCTTCCCCCCTGTGACCGGGTTGACGGCATATCGCCCGGTGAAGATCCCGGTCTTCTCCTTCTCGATGCTGGCTCGTTCGATGGCCGAGGTGCCCATTGCCTTGGCCACGTACAGCATCACTTCCTGCTCCCGCTCCTGGCCGCGCACCAGATCCTCCACCAGCGGATGCTCGGGAGCCAGAACAAAGAAGGTAGCTCCAAACAGGGTGTCCGGCCTGGTGGTGAAGACGGTGACGTTCACTGTGGCACCAGGCACCGGCGCATCTCCTCTGTCGCCCCGCACCAGAGGAATGGCGAAGACCACGTCGGCACCCGTGGATTTCCCAATCCAGTTGCGCTGCATCGTGACCACGCGCTCCGGCCAGGATTCGAGTTTGTCGAAGTCCCGGAGCAGCCGTTCCGCATAGTCGGTGATCCGGAAGAACCATTGCGTCAGTTTCTTGGCGGCTACCAAGCTGTCGCAGCGCTCGCACGCACCCTCGATCACCTGTTCATTGGCAAGAACGGTCTGGCAAGAGGGACACCAGTTAACCGGCGCCTCCTTTTTGTAGGCGAGACCCTTTTTGTAGAACTGAAGAAAGAGCCATTGGGTCCACTTGTAGTACTCGGGCCGGCAGGTGACGACCTCGCGGCTCCAGTCTATGGCCACGCCCAGACGGCGCAATTGGCGGTTGATCGTGGCTATGGCTTCTTCGGTGAATTTGCCCGGCGGTTCACCTGTCTTGATGGCCACGTTCTCTGAATTCAACCCGAAGGCGTCGTAACCCATGGGGTGCAAGACACGCTGTCCTTGATGACGGCGGAAGCGGGCTATCACGTCCCCCATCGTGTAGTTCTTCACGTGGCCCATGTGGGCGCTTCCCGAGGGGTACGGGAACATCTCGAGCACGTACGTGGCATCGGCCCCCTTCCCCTTCAGGCCGGCGCCGGGCTCGGCATTGGGAACGATGAACGTCTTCTCTTCCGCCCAGACCTTCTGCCATTTGGTCTCGATCTGCTCAGGGTTGTACTTCAAAGGCTGCTGGGAAACAAAGCCCTCGCCGTCGGGCGAGCATGCGGCCTCACCAGAGCGCGTTGGACGGCGCGATGCCTCGTCCTCGGGCGAACCTTCATCTCCCAGCAGCCTGTTGTGTGCCATCGATTTCCTCTTGTCAGTCGTCGGTCTCGCCCATTATTCCAGCCCGCCGGGCGCACGCCAAATAAGTCAGGCCGGACCTGGGTACAAATAGGGGAAGAACGGCGGCAGTAGTCCGCTGGTGATCGGGGGACTGCAAACCATGGCCTTATCCGACGTTGTCATTCGCATAGTGCTCGCGACCGTCTTGGGAGGCGTCATAGGGATCGAGCGCGAAATCCGCGAGCACACGGCCGGTTTCCGTACGCACATCCTGGTGTCAGTGGGCGCCGCCGCCTTCACCATTGCCTCGTCTTATGGGCTCGAGGGCACTTCCTTCGATCCCAACCGCATCACGGCTCAGATCGTGAGCGGTATCGGCTTTCTCGGAGCCGGGGCCATCATCCGCTATGGTGTGTCCGTCCGGGGCCTCACCACTGCCGCCAGTCTTTGGGCTGTTGCGGCGGTTGGGCTCGCCGTCGGCCAGGGCTTCTACTCGCTTGCCCTCATCACCACCCTGCTGGTCGTCGTCAGCCTTTACCTGCTGAGGGTCATCGAGGAGAGGGTGATAGATAGGTTCGTCGGGGTGCAAGTAGGAGTGCGTATCCGCTTTTCATCCGGTGGATTGACGGCACTCACGGGACTTCTGACCTCCTTCCGCGAGGCGCGAGTAACCGTGAAAGAGATGGTGGTAGAGCCCGGGGGAGAAACAGGCGGGACACTGCGCTTGCTCTTGCGCCTCCCCCGCGGGATGTCGCGCCCCGAGCTCGCCAGTGTCATCGCTGAGACGGAAGAGGCACAGATAGTCGGCCTCGAGTAGCCCGCCACGCCCGGCCAGATTCGTCTCTGCCAACAGTCAGCGATGCCGCTTCTTGCGATGTCCCCCGCCGTGACCCACGCGCCGAGAAGGAGAGGCGAGAACCGTTATGCGGTCGGCCTCGGGAGCCGGTCCCGAAGGCGCGCGCATATGGGCAAGCTCTCGGGCCAGGTCTTTGATCTCATCCCTGAGCTTGGCGGCATACTCGAAGCGCAACTCCTCGGCCGCCGCGAACATCTCCTCTTCCAAGGTGGCGATGAGCCGTTCGATCTCGTCGGCCGACATCTCCTCGCCGCGGGCAGTCTTCCGCCGTTCTTTGTAGGGCACACTTGCACTTATGCCCAGCAGCTCGGCGATATCGGAGACTCCCTTCACGATCGTACGGGGTTCGATACCATGCTCTTCGTTGAAGGCCACCTGTGCCGCCCTGCGGCGGTTTGTCTCCGAAAGCGCCCGATCCATGGCGATAGTTCGCTTGTCCGCGTACATGATGACTGTACCTTCGACGTTCCGAGCCGCCCGACCGATCGTTTGGACGAGCGCCGTCTCCCCACGCAGAAAGCCCTCTTTGTCGGCATCGAGGATGGCTACCAGTGTCACTTCCGGCAGGTCGAGCCCTTCGCGCAAGAGGTTGATGCCCACCAGAACATCGATCTCCCCCAGGCGCAGCTCCCTCACGGTCCGTATGCGTTCCAGCGTATCGACTTCCGAGTGCAGGTAACGCACCCTGAAGCCCATCTCCAAGAGGTAGTCGGTCAGATCCTCCGCCATCTTCTTGGTCAGCGTGGTGACAAGGGTGCGTTGTCCTTTCTTCACCCGCTCACGAATCTCGTTCATAAGATCATCGATCTGATGCTTCGTCGGTCGAACCTCAACCTGTGGGTCCACAAGACCGGTGGGACGCACGAGCTGTTCCACAACCTGGGTCGAGACTGACATCTCCCAATCCCCTGGCGTTGCTGAAACGAACAGCACTTGGGGCGCTCTCTCCATAAACTCATCGAAGCGAAGGGGGCGGTTGTCAAGCGCCGAAGGCAGACGAAACCCGTGCTCCACCAACATGGTCTTGCGACTGCGGTCCCCCTCATACATGCCGTGCAGTTGGGGGACCGTCATGTGCGACTCATCGATGAACACCACGAAATCGTCGGGAAAGAAATCAAGAAGTGTATTCGGAGAAGATCCCGGTTCCCGTCCTGCGAGGATACGGGAGTAGTTCTCGATACCGTTGCAGTAGCCCAGCTCCCGAAGCATCTCCATGTCGTACTGGGTGCGTTGGCGAAGACGAAACGCCTCCAGTTGCTTGCCCTGCGCTTCGAGTTCCGCCACCCGTACCTCGAGCTCCGCGGCGATCTCCCCCAAGGAACGCTCGATCGCGTTCTCGGAGGTGACAAAGTGGGTCGCGGGGTATATGGCCACGTTAGGAAGCCGAGCAATTATCTCCTGAGTGAGCACGTCGACCTTGACGATCTCGTCCACCGTGTCGCCCCACAGGCTGATGCGCAGAGCATAGTCGTCATAAGCAGGCCACACCTCGAAACTGTCTCCTCTCACACGGAACTTACCGCGAGTGAAGCCGACATCGTTGCGCTCGTAGTGTGTCTTCACCAGCTTAGCCAGAACTTCATCACGGCTGATGTCTTCCCCCTCCTTGAGAAGCACGACCTGACCGAGATACTCGTCGGGAGAACCCAGGCTATAGATGCAGGAGACCGAGGCGACGATAACTACGTCGTCCCTCATGAGTAGGCTGGAGGTCGCCGCGTGGCGCAAACGGTCTATTTCCTGGTTGATGGAGGAATCCTTCTCGATGTAGGTATCCGTGGCCGGGAGATAGGCCTCGGGCTGGTAGTAGTCGTAGTAGGAGACGAAATACTCCACAGAGTTATCTGGGAGAAACTCGCGGAACTCATTGCAGAGCTGGGCTGCCAGCGTCTTGTTTGGGGCGATCACCAAGGCCGGCTTACCGGTCTGAGCGATGATGTTGGCCATGGTGAACGTCTTACCCGACCCGGTCACACCGAGGAGGGTCTGAAAGCGGTCTCCACGGCCCAACCCGTCCACCAGTCGAGAAACGGCCTGGGGTTGATCTCCGCGGAGCTCATACTCCGCCCGCACCGAGAATGCGGTCATACTCTCTCCGCCGCTTCTGCGAAGATGCCGGGATGAATGCGAGTGTACAAGTCGCGGTAGTGCTCCACCTTTTGCACGAAGTCCCGCGTTTCCTCGAATCGGATGTCATCCAGCTGCAGCTTGCCGCCATTTGATGCCGCCAACCAGTTATCTACGGCGCCCTGGCCGGCGTTGTACGCAGCCACGGCCGCCCTCAGATCCTTGGCAAATCTTTCGATCAAGTAGGCCAGATAGCACGAGCCTAGTTCCAGGTTATCGTCCGGGTTGGTGAGTGTCGGATTCGCCGGTCCTTGCCAGCTGTCGAGGTGAACGATCCACTGGGCGGTTTCGGGCATCAACTGCATCAAGCCGACGGCACCCGCGTGAGAAACCGCCCTCGCATCGTAGTCACTTTCAGTGCGGACCACGGCGGCAACCAGGTAAGGGTCGACGTGGTAACGATCAGCTACCCGTTCGATTCCCTTCTGATAGTGGATGGGGTACAGCTTCCCACTCACTGCGGGTATGACCGCTCGGGCGGAAATCACCAGGTAAGCGCCAATCCCGAGTCCGACTACCACCACGAGGGGCACCACCAGCCGGAGCAGCAGCCTTCTTCTCCTTCTCGACCGACTAGTCACACGCGCCGCCCAGAAGACCCTTCGCCCGTTCGTAGGTATCGCGAACAAACGCACGCATGTCATCCAGTGATCCGTCGTTGTGATACACAAAATCGCTCCACGCGATCCTCTGCTCACTCGAGGCCTGAAGATCCTCGAACTCCGCGAACACAACCGGGTCGAAGCGGCCGGCTGAGCGAGACCGCCGTTGTTTAGGCGCGGCCTCCACGGTCACCACCAGTTCGAAAAGCCTCTCGAAGCGGGTCTCGAAGAGAAGCGGCACTTCGCAAACGATAACGGACCCCGGCGAAGCCCCGCCGATCAAATGCTCGATCTCGCTTGCCACGATTGGATGTGTCACCTGCTCCAACCAGCGAAGCTGGTCCGGACGTCCTTTGACCAGTTGGGCAACCTTCTGCCTGTCGATCCGGCCCTGACCGTTCAACACCACGGGACCAAAATGCTCGGCAACAGCCGTGATCAAGCCCTGCTGTTCATACAGGCGATGGACTATGTGATCGGCTGAGGCGGTCAGAGCTCCGAGTTCGCGAAACATGGCTAGGGCCGTGCTTTTCCCTGCCCCTATCCCCCCCGTAAGACCGATGGCGACCACGGGACGGTGCCGCTCCCGTTCACGACCGGCCCTTCGTCTGCGGTCTTGCTCAGCCATCCGGTCCTCCAATGGGCTTATCGCAAACCAGCGTTTCACCAGGACCCCCCCGAGGGCTCGACTGGTACGCCTGAGACAAGAAGTCGGGAAGGTTCGATGGCCTGAGCCCACGAACGCAAGCGACGATAAATACCAGCCTATCCCGCACGCCCAAGAGGTCTGACATGGCCGCGGTGGCTAAACCTCCGAAGGCTCCTCTTCATCCTCGGCTTCACCGACAGCGAGGGTCTCGGGAGTCGCTTCTTCGGCCACGGGGACAGCTTCGTCGGGGGCAGCTTCGTCGGCGAGAGCTTCGTCGGGGGCACCCGCAACCGGGCCAACCTCAACGGGGGAACCCTCAATGGGGGCTGCCTCAACGGGGGCTGCCTCAACGGGGGCTGCCTCAACGGGGACAACCTCACTCTGGGCCTCATCGGTTGGGGCGGCCGCCTCGTCCTCTGCAGCTTCAGCTTCCGGCTCAACCGCCTCGACCTCGGCGACGGCCGTCTCGTTCTCAGAGGCTGCCTCTTCTTCCAAATCAGAAGAAGGAACCTCCTCAACGCCGGCCTCGGCCGCTTCAAGTTCCTCGCCTTCCTCTGCTTCCTCGCCTTCCTCGCCCATGGCATCTTCGTGGATGCGATACTCGGGCTCCAAGCGCTTGAGGCTCAGCGAGAGGCGACGACGTTCGGGGTCGATCTCGATGATCTTGACGTTGACGTCCTGACCAGGCCGTACGATCTCCGACGGATCCTCGACGTGATGCTGCGCCAGTTCGGAAATGTGAATGAGTCCCTCGACCCCTTCTTCGATCTCCACAAAAGCTCCAAATGAAACAAGCTTAGTTACCCGGCCGTGGACGATCTCATTGACCTGGCGGTTTTCGAAGACCTGCTGCCATGGATCTTTCTGTGTCTGCTTGAGCCCCAAGGAAATGCGCTGGCGCTCGCGGTCTATGTCGAGCACCCGCACGGTGACCTTTTGCCCGATCGTCAGCACCTCGGACGGATGATTCACATGGCTCCAAGAAAGCTCCGAGATATGGATGAGTCCATCGATGCCGTCCAGATCTACGAAGGCGCCGAAGTCCACAATATTGGAGATAACCCCGGTGACCAAGTCGCCCACGTTCATGCGGTCGAGGATCTGCTCTCGCGCACCCCGGCGTTCCTCTTCGAGAACCGCCCGGCGGCTGAGTACCACGTTGTTGCGGAAACGGTTCAACTCGATGACCCGGCATTCGAGCGTCTGGCCCAGGAATTCGTCCAGGTCGGCCACCCGCCTGATATCAACAAGCGACGCGGGCAGGAAGCCGCGCACGCCCAAATCGATGATGAGACCGCCTTTGACTACCTCGATAACAGTTCCGGAAACTGGAGTACCTTCCTCGGCAGCCTTCTCGATGCGCTGCCATGCGCGCTCGAACCGGGCGCGCTTGCGGGAGAGGATGAGGCGCCCATCAGCGTCTTCTTTTGTGAGCACAAGAGCGTCGACGACATCACCGACAGCAACCTCTTCCGAGGGGTCCACCGACTTTCTGATCGACAGCTCATTTGCAGGGACCACCCCCTCACTCTTGTAGCCAATGTCGACCAGGACCTCGTCCTTGTCTACGCGCACCACGGTACCGGTGACGATGTCCCCCTCTTCGAAAGACATGATGGTCGCATCGTAGTTGGGAACCATCTTCCCATCGACTTCGATCATCAGGTCCTGTCCGCCCTGTAGTGTTTGTGTGCTGTCGCCGGTTTGTTCGTCTGTCATGTAGTTTCCCGTTTCCCTTCACAGTCCCCTTATCCAAGGGATGCGTATTCGAGCCACGCCCGCACGCGGCTTTGTGGACGGTAGTATACCGGCGTGGCAAGGAAAAGCAATAAGGGCGACCTAGCCCGTCGGCGCGTCACTTAGCTCACTCACTGCTCCGGGGCCCGGTGGCCCCTGCGCGCTCGCAATGCACCGCACCGACACCCTCTGGTCACTCAGCTTGGGAGCCCTTTCATGATTATGGCCGCGGCGTGGTCGCAATGCTCCGCAAGGACAACCTCCGGTCGCCTGAACTGAAAAGTACCTGCGGGCGTGAGATGGACCTAGACCCTATTTCGCCGCAAGCCAATCAGGCCCCACCCCTACATCGACACCTAGCGGCGGGTCCATCTGGAAGGCGCCCACCATTTCCACGACCATCGCATCCTTGACGTCGTATGCCGATTCCTGGGGAACCTCGAAGATCAGCTCGTCATGCACCTGCAACACCAGCTTGGCGAGCGGATAGTTCTGCGCCAGAACGTGGTGGCACCTAATCATGGCCACCTTGATGATGTCGGCCGCTGTTCCTTGTATGACCGAATTCACCGCCAGTCTCTCGCCCAGCGAGCGCTGCTGGAAATTGCCCGAAGCAAGCTCCGGAATGGGGCGTCTGCGGCCAAATAGGGTAGCAACATACCCTTGGCGCCGAGCGGTCTCGATGGTCTCATCAATGAAAGCCTTCACACGAGGCATCCGCTCGAAGTACCGGTCGATGTAAGCCGCGGCCTCCTCTCGATCGATACCCAGGCTCTGACTCAGACCAAAGGCCGAGATCCCGTACATGATGCCAAAGTTGACAGCCTTCGCATACCGGCGGTGGGTAGCATCGACTTGATCTCTGGAAATCCCAAAGACCTCGGCCGCAGTGCGAGCATGGATATCCTCGCCTCCCCTGAGAGCCTCAAGCAGGGTCGGCTCCCCAGAGAGATGCGCCATGATCCGCAGCTCGATTTGCGAGTAGTCGGCGACGATGAGCAGACGCCCCGCTTCCGCCGTGAAACACTCCCTGATCTGAGCGCCCAGCGGCGTCCGCACCGGGATGTTCTGCAGATTGGGGTCGCTGGAAGAGAGCCTACCGGTCGCGGCCACCGTCTGGTTGAACGTAGTGTGTAGGCGTCCTGTGGATGCGGCCGCCTGCGGCAGAGCCAGAAGATAGGTGGACATCAGCTTCGCCAACTCGCGATGACTCAGAATCTGGGCAACGATTGGATGGCTTTCCTTGAGAGCTTCCAGAGTCTTGGCGTCGGTGGAGTAGCCGGTCTTTGTCTTCCGCTGCCGTGCGAGCTGCAATTTCTCGAACAGTATGCGGCCCAACTGTTGGGGAGAGCCAAGGTTGAATTCCTCGCCCGCCAACTCATATATGGAGCTTTCCAGCTCATCCAACTGGTCCTGGATCTTCCCCGCGATCTCCCCCAAGCGATAGCAGTCGAGATTGATTCCGGCCTCTTCCATGTCTACGAGTACTCTCGTCAACGGGAGTTCGATGTCCTGAAAGAGTTGCCACATCCCTTGTTCGCGCAGAGCTCTCGCCTGCCGGTAACTCAAAGCTAGGACCATTGCGGCTTCTGAAGCGCCGGCCGCCGGTGAGTTCCCGTTGGCACAGATCGGTGGCGGCATGCCCGCCTCGCGAATGAGCTCGTCCAGCCGATACGTGCGAAGCCCGGGCGAGAGCAGGTATGCTCCCACATATGTGTCGTGCGCGGCCTTTTCCACGAGGCTTCGCAGCACAGGCGACGACTTCAGGTCGTGGCAGACGATGCGTCCTCTGGCCAAGAAGGCAATCAGCGAGTCGGTCTGGCTCTCCAGCCCTGGCATCTCGACAATGACATACGACCCGTAGTCCTCCGGATTCTCCTCCCGGCGGCACTGCGCCAACCATAGCCTGAGGGGCGCCTCAGCCGTCTGCCCCGCCACCACGGCAATGGGCCGCTCCAAGTCCAGCAGGCCCTCCCAAGAGACCGGGGCGCCGGATGCAGCTATCGCATCCGGCAGCGACGACCCCAGGGGTTCGGTCTTCTCTGTGGAAGCTTCCTCCAGCAGCGGCGCCACCCTCTCGAGCAGTGAAGTGAACTCGAAACGTACGAATAGCTCCTGTAGCTTCTCGCGTTGAGGCTTGTGCGGCCGAAGCTCCGCGGTCTCGATATCGATGGGCACCTCGCAGTCAAGAGTGGCCAGCCGCTTCGACAGGAGGGCAAGCTCGCGGTTCTCTTGCAGGATCTGCTTACGCTTGGTTCCCGAAACTTCATCTATGTGCGCAAGAACCTCTTCCAGCGTCCCAAATCGGCCCAGCAATTCTGCGGCGGTCTTCTCGCCGATCCCGGGGACTCCGGGGATGTTGTCTGAGGTATCCCCTTTTAGCCCGATCAGGTCGGGGATGAGCCCAGGCGGCACTCCAAAGCGCTCTTCCACAGCAGTCGGATCGTAGATCTTCACCTCGGTCACGCCCCGGGTATTGGCCATCACGCTCACGGTGCGACCGGCCAGTTGCAGCGCGTCGCGATCGCCGGTAACAATCATCGTCGGACGATTCTCCGCCTCGGCCTGTCTTGCCAGCGTGCCCAAGATGTCGTCGGCCTCGTATCCGGGAATCGCAAGATTCACAAATCCAAAGGCTTCGCTGACCTCAGGGAAATAAGGCCACTGCTCCGCCAACAGGTCCGGCATCGGTTTGCGCTGCGCCTTGTAGTCTTCGAAATCGGCGTGCCGGAAGGTCTTCTCTTTCGAGTCCCAGGCAACGATAACCGCCCCTGGTCTGTAGTCAGACAGGATCTTGATTATCATCAAGCAGAAGCCATATAAGGCGTTCGTGGGAAAACCGCCCGACGTGGAGATCTCCGCCGGTAGGGCAAAAAAGGCCCGGTAGGCTATGTTGTTCCCGTCGAGAAGAAAGAGTGGGCTCCGGTCGCTACCAGGTTCGCTGCAGATAAGCTTCATGTTAGTTCAGTCTGATCTCGGATCCGGTTTCAGACGTGTTATACCCACCAAGTGCCGCTACAGCTTCTTTGAAGGCACCGGATCCTATCACCGACCGGAGCGCCTGAAAGGGGGCTGTCTCCCACAACTCGGCCGGGATCACAAGGTCGTAGCGTTCGCGTTCCAGGGGTACGAAGTCCAGTCCGTAGGCTGTCGCAGCGGCGCCTATCCCCACGCCGACCTCGGCCCGGCCTTCGGCGACCGCGCGGGCCACCCCGATGTGCGTCACTTCTTCGTCCTCGTAGCCCAACACGTTACCTTTGTCCACACCCGCCGCTCGCAGTTGCGCATCCAGCCAAACCCGCGTTCCCGATCCCGGCTGCCTGTTGATCATCCTTACGCCGTCGCGCGCCAGGTCCGCCAGACCGGTGAGTCCGCGGGGATTCCCGGGTGGTACGATCAAGCCCTGCAACCTCTCCACCAACGTCAGAATAACAATCGCACGGTTTGGAAGGACCCGCTGCACAAAGGGGACGTTGTAGTCCCCCGTGACCTCGTCCCATAGATGTGCCCCGCACAGATCGGCCTCGTTGCGCGCGACTGCCATCAAACCACCGAGGCTGCCGATGAATTCCGCAGTCAGCTCGACCGGAGGCAAGCCCTCGGCCAGTTGTCTCACCAGCAGCTCCACCGTGAGGTCGTGACTTCCCGCGAACTTGATGCTGCCGGATGCCCGCCCGTGCCGGGTGGGCGTCCCGGTGGGCCCTGAGCTCTGCCGACGGAACTCCTGCCAGCGGGATATGGCCGCAGCAAGCGCAGCTTCAGCATGGGCCGGAGAGTGTCCCAAACCAACCGCTTCCAGCAAGTAGTTTTCAGCCCGGTTGACTAGATCCGCCCCTTGCCCCTCGGGGGAAGGGGCATTTCCGAAACCACGGCGGAGGGAGGCTACGCGGGTTCCTCCACCTCGGCGAGCCGTTATCAAACCCTCCCTCTGCAGGAAGGAATAGGCTCGGCTGACGGTGTTGGGAGTGCACTTCCAGCGCCCGGCCATTTCCCGCACCGAGGGCAATCGCTCTCCCGTTTGCAGCTCGCCCGAGACTATGAGCCGACGGACGGCCTCTGCGATCTCAAGGTATACATAGCTCTCGGTGCCAGACATAAGGACGCCGCCACTTCAGGCGGCGCTGATTGAGGGGCCTATTCGGTCTTGGCGGTCTGATCTTTCAGTGAATCAGGCTCGGCAGACGCTACTTGAGCAGGCGCAGCATCCTTGGGGTCGGCGGTTTCACGGACCTCCGCCACCACCGCCTTCACCTCACCCTGGCCCTCTTTCATGCCCCTCTTGAAGCCACGGATAGACTTGCCAAGCGAAGCGCCTAGGTCAGGGAGCTTGCGCGGACCGAAGATCAGCAAGATCAGCACAAGCACGATCGCGATTTCCCACGGTCCAATCCAGCTGGGCATCAGCAGACTCCTCCAGTCGCCCTTTTTGTGTATTTAACCACACTGTGACGGTTCCATCACGCCCGTCGCGCTCCTCGGGCACTGCGCTACACTGAGTCAATGACTATCGACCCGGACCGTCCTTCACCACAACCGCCCGCCCAGAGGCCCAATTCGAAACTCGCCTTCGCCGCCCTCGCTTTGTTGGCACTTATTTGGGGCTACAACTGGGTGGTTATGAAGGTAGGCATCGGCTACTCCGACCCCTTCATGTTCGCTGCTCTTCGCGCATTCTTGGGAGCAGTGGTCTTGTTCCCGATCATTATCTTGCTTCGCAGGCCCATTCGCCTACCCGCCCCGCTATTCACGATTATCCTGGGAATCCTGCAGACCACGGGTTTCGTAGGACTCATCATGTGGGCCCTCAAGAGCGGAGCTGCAGGCCGTACCTCGGTACTTGTCTACACAATGCCCTTTTGGCTTCTCTTGATGGCTTGGCCTGTCTTGAGTGAAAGGATCAGGGGGGCACAGTGGTTGGCCGTTGGGCTTGCTTTCCTCGGCCTCATCCTCATCTTACGGCCTTGGCACCTTGCGGGCACCCTGTCGAGCAGCCTCCTCGCGATCGCCGGCGGCTTCTGCTGGGGGGCCAGCGCGGTAATCGTCAAGCTAATGCAACGCCGCTACACGGTGGAGATACTCTCTTTTACAGCTTGGCAAATGCTGATCGGCGCAATCCCTTTGATCCTCGTGGCAGGCTTCACTTTCGAGTCCGGGCCACAATGGACGGGTTCGTTCATAGCGGCCCTGGCATTCAATGTACTGCCGGCCAACGCCCTCGCCTGGCTGCTCTGGCTCTATGCGCTGCGAACGCTGCCCGCCGGCACGGCGGGGCTCGGGACGCTTGCTATCCCTGTCGTGGGAGTGTTGTCCGCGTGGATCCAGCTTGGCGAGAGACCCTCCTCACTCGAAGCGATAGGAATGCTCCTCATAATAGGGGCGCTGGCAATACTCACAGCGCGAGAGCTGATGATTGGACGGCGGCTGATTCGCCGCGGGTTCAGGCGGCAAGAGCCGAACGACCGCCAGGGTCTGTCGGATCAGGATGTGGCCGGCATGTAACCAAGCCTGAGCGACAGCTCGTCACCGACCTCCATGATCTTCCGGATGAGCGCGGGAAGTCTTTCGGCGGAGAACCGTTGGACAATCCCTGAGACGCTGACGGCGGCAATGACCTGTCCGGAGAAATCACGAACCGGGGCTCCCAATGCGCACGCGTGAAGAGTGGCGTCTTCCCAGCTGACGGAGTACCCGCGTTCCCTTATCTCCCGCCTATCGCGCTCGAGCTCGTCACGGCTGACCAGAGAGTACTGGGTCATCCGGTGCACGTACCGGCCTATAACCACTTCCCATTGTTGCTCAGGAAGATGAGCCAGCAGCACCCGTTGGGCAGAGCCGCAGTTGAACGGGGATCTCCTTCCGGCCTCCAGTGAGAGAACACGAACGTGGTGTGTCCCGTCGAAACGCCGCAGGCATAGCGCCTCGTTGCCGTCGGCCACCAAGAGGAAGGACGTCTCATCGGTCTCCTCGGCGAGGGCTTTCAGAAGAGGATCAGCCTGTCGGGTCAGCTCCATGCTCTTGGAGACCACGCTGCCCATCCGGAAGGCCTTGAGACCCAATTTGTAGTAGTTGGTCTTTCGGTCGAACTCCACCATCTGCGACGCTTCGAGCGTCGCGAGAAGGCGATGTGTGGTGCTCTTGCTGAGGCCGATGCCAGCGCTAACCTCGGTGAGACTCAATTCGGGGCGATCGAGAGAGAACTGCTCCAGTATCTGTATGGCTCGTTCAACTGCGCGTACATGAGGCTGGGATCCCACATTCACTCCCTTTCTCGTGCAACTTGTTTCAAATGGTTGTAGGGAGCCGGCAAGGCATCCCGCCAGATGAAACATGGTACCTACAGGCGGTACCTCGCCACGTTAGCATGCGTGAGCGAGGCGGGCAACATATCCAAAACTCGAGGGGGCCGCCCTTTGGGCGACCCCCATTTCTGCGATACGTGCTTGGATGGGCCGGCGTTAGCTCGAGGCCTCTTCAGCCTTGGCCACGGTCCCGGGCTGCTCAGCCTGCAAAAACTTCAGTTTCCGCTGAAGTGGGAAGATGAAGAAGTTTGTCTTCCGGGCGATGAAGCCATAGATGCCCTGCGGACTCCAAATGGTCACGACGATGGCCAGCACACCGAGCACAATGAAATACCACTCACCGTACTTGCTTGTCTCCTCTCGCAAGACGAAGTAGATGATAGTCCCGATAACAGGGCCCTCGATTGTGCCCACGCCTCCGATAACCGTGATGAAGATCAGGTATGCGGTCCAGTTGATGCTGAATGCAGCGGCCGGCTGCACCCTCAGCAGGTGGATGGCCACAATCGCCCCCACCGCTGCACAGCCCGCGCCGGCAATGATGTAGGTATAGAGCTTGGTGCGCCACAGGTTCACCCCGCAACTCTCGGCGGCCAAGTCATTGTCGCGCATCGACTTAAGAGCGAGTCCTGTCCGAGACCGTAGCAGGAAGTACGTTGCTGCCATGGCAATGACTGCCATGCCCAGCCCCCACCAGTAGCTACCGGGTACTCGGACCTCAGTGCCCAGTTTCGTGGCAGCCTGCACGGTGATGCCCGAACCACCACCTGTTCGCTTGATATTGGCCACTATTAGCCGCAAAACCTCGGCAATAACCCACGTGCCGATGGCCAGATAGCCACCCTTGAGCTTGAAGACCAAGGTTGCAGCCGGCAGGGCGATGATTGCGCCGCCTATCGCCGCAAACACCACTCCGATGAACGGGTTGATGTGCAGGACGTCGGCAAATAGCCACAAGGTATACGAGCCTATGCCGATGTAGCCCTGCTGCCCAACCGAGATCAAACCGCCGTAACCAAGCATCAGGTTCCAGAACTGGGCCAAGGCCAGCAAGGTGAAGAAGTCCACCAGTCGCCTTGTCCACGGCGTGCCGGCCCAGAACGGGAACGAGACCAGCACGATAAACACGAGGATCCCGAAAGCAAGGACCATGAAATTAGTCCGGCTGGCAACGGAAACAGAGTATCGCTTGCCGGTTGCCGGTGTCGCAGTCGCGGTGTTCATGCCACCACCGTCCTAGCAAGCAGGCCTTGCGGTCTAAAGGCAAGGATGATCACGAACACCACGTGGCCAACCAAGATGGACCAAGCCGACCCAAATGCCTGGGCCCCCAAGGTTTGTGCTAACCCCAGAATGATCCCTCCCAGGAGTGTACCCCACGAGGATCCCATGCCTCCGATGATGACAGCCTCAAACGCGTAAATAAGACGCTGGCTGCCCAGCAAGGGGTCAAACGTAGTACGGATGGCCATCATCACACCGCCGATCGTCACGATCAGAAGAGCGACACCCATCGCCACTGCCCAGATGTGCTTGTTATTGATACCCATAAGCCGAGCGGCTTCCTGGTCGTCGGAAACGGCTCGAAATGCGCGACCCATCTTCGTCCGGTTCGTGAACATCTGGAGGGCGGTGATCACGACCAGGGACATTAGGAAGATTATGAGCGGAAGCCAACCGATCGCCAGACGATCGTTGATCTTGATGCTGAGGTTCTCGACCTTTCCTCG
>JAMDEO010000241.1 GCA_023483915.1 Actinomycetota bacterium | reverse complement strand
CTGGTTCTTGGTGGGTCGCGCCCTAAATCCGGTCCGCCGGATCTCGCGCACAGCGGCTGCGATCTCGCGTGAGGATCTCACTCGCCGGATCGGGTCCCAAGGTAGTCGGGACGAGATCGGTGAGTTGGCCGAGACCATGGACGCCATGCTCGATCGTTTGCAGCAGGCCTTTGAAGCCCAGGAGCGGTTCATTTCCGACGTCTCCCACGAGCTGCGTACCCCTCTCACCATCATGAAGGGGCATTTGCAGGTGCTTGATCGAGGCGAGGATCTCGACCGGGGCCAGGTCAGCCAGGAACATGCTCTTGTGCTCGACGAGATTGATCGTCTCAACCGCCTAGTGAGCGACCTGCTAACGATCGCCCGGTCGACGCGGGTCGATTTTCTTCGCAAGGAGACTGTTGCATTGGATGAGTTCCTCCGCACGCTGGTGGAGCAAGGCCCCCTCCTTGCCGACCGGGTGTGGACTATCGACCGGCTTCCCGGCGGATCTGTGCTTGCCGACCAGGACCGACTCACTCAAGTATTTCTCAATCTGGAACAGAACGCTGTGGCCCATACCAAGCCGGGCCAGGTGATCGCCCTCGGTGGGTCGCGGGGAGCCGGTAGGGTGCGGATGTGGGTGCGCGATGAGGGCGAGGGGATGTCGCAAGAGGTGCAGCAGCGCGTGTTCGACCGCTTCTACCGGGGCGCAGAGGCCTCGGAAACACCTGGCCTCGGCCTCGGCCTCGCCATCGCACGAGCACTGGTGACCGCACACGGCGGAGAGATAACTGTGCAGAGCACGCTTGGGGCGGGGACGACCTTCTTCATCTCACTGCCGGATTAGCATGCCCTGATCGGCCGCGGCTTCATTTTGAGACGAGTTGTGAGAGAACTCTCACCTCTTCCTCACTTGTGACTCACTCCTGTCCTTTAGCCTGTGGATCGACAACCGGATGATCCGGCCCAGAAGAGGCCTAAATGGCAAGGAGGAAGAAATGCGAATCAAACGAGCGGGAATAACCTTATTGGTAGCGGGAATGGCGAGCTTGGCGTTCACCGGGGTCGCGATAGCGGGACCGATAGGGGGCGCCATGCCCGGGTCCGGCATGGGTTCCGGCTTGGGCGTGACCGCTGGCACAACGATGATGCAGCCCGGCACGGGCACAACGGGTGGCTCGACGACGCCGACCAACATGATGCAGCTCGGCACCACCCGGCCGGGGACGGGCACGACCATGATGCAGCCCGGCACGGGCACCGCAACCGGCATGGGCCCGGGAAGCGGGATGAGCTACAGCTCGGGCAGCGGCGCCGGCACGGGCGCAGTCCCGGGTCCCGGCCACATGTTCATGGACGTGATGAGCAGTGATTGGTTTGCGGGGTACGCCCAGAACATGGCTTCGCACGGTTTTATGAATGGGTTCGCAGACGGGACATTCGGCCCGCAGCAGCCGATCACCAGGGGCCAGTTCTCCGCCATCCTTGGCCGCATGATGGACCTCCAGCCGCAAACCGGCACGAGCTTCACCGACACGCAGGATTATTGGGCTGCCGGCATGATCGAGACCATGGCCCGCATGGGCATAGTGGCGGGGCACGCTGATGGGTCATTCGGTCCCAACGGCCTGATCACCCGGGAGCAGATGGCCACTTTCATGGACCGGGCCTGGCAAGCGATAAATGGAAACGCTGCCGCAGCCGATATGGTGTCCGCGATGAACCAAATGATGCAGGCCGTTCACGACGTTTCGGGGAACTGGGCCGCGACGCACATTGCGAATATGATGCAGCTGGGCGTCTTCCAAGGTAGCAATGGGATGTTTCATCCAACCGATACGGCCACACGGGCGCAAGCCGCCGCTGTGATGTGGCGTTGGTTCGAGGCCTGGCAGGCTCAGAAGTAAGCGGGAACCACATACGCCGCCGGCTGCATTGCCTCAAAGATGCAGCGACGCGCTGCAGCTTATTCCAAGATCACAACTTGGTTTTCCAAGGACCCCTTCGGGGGTCCTTTCGTTGTCACGGGACCGGCATGGGTTCGCGGCAAAGCAGCTACTTGGTCTTCAAGAAGGCAATCAAGGCATCAACCTGGACGTTGGTCAACTGCCAGCGAGGCATAGGCGGATTAAGGGCTTCTCCCAAGGTATCGAGTCCTTGGGTGAGGGCACGGCCGAAGCTGGCCGCGTCGTACGCCGGCTCCATTGCCCCGTTGTCTCCCTTCATCGGCTGGCTGAGTGTGCTCCAGCGGATATCCGGCGCCTCGAAGCTGCCCATCATGGTGTTGACCGTGCGGCCCCTGGCATCGCTGCCGTGGCAGTCGGCGCAGGTCGCCCCGGCGAACATCATAAGCGCGGAACGCGGAATGACGCGACCGTTCTCGTCGCGACCATTCGTATAGATCCTTTGTCCGAGGGCGGTCGGCGTGAGCTGGGCAGGGCCAACGCCACCAGGATGGAGCGGACCTCCGGAAGGCACGGCAAGCGCGAGGAAGACGACGCCGATTACGACGCCCGCGCCGATCAGGCTTAGACCAATTGTCGCTCCCCGGGGCCAGCGGCGGGTGCCGTTCATCCTTCTCTGCTCCTCGAGCCGAGGATGTCTTCCTTACGTCGCAAGAACTCCTCCCGGTCGATCTCGCCCCGCGCGTAGCGCTCTTCCAGTACCTCGATGGCCTCGCGACTATGCCCCGTCTGGAAGGGCCTACGGTATTGCTCACCCTCCCGATAGGCTTCACCCCGCTGGGCGGATCCCGAGTTACCCGAGGCGGAAAATGCGCGCACGAGGAACACAATGCCTACAACAATGAGGGCGAGCACCGCCACCATGACGATTATCATGATCGCTGCCCAAGCCCCGTTCCAACCGTCTCCCCACATCATGGTATCGGCCTCCTGGACGTTAAGTACTACGGTTCCAACATACCCGTCGACGACGGACGACTAACGCCAAATCGGCCGGCACAATGTTCTTGACGCCTCTTTCGGCACTGGCCTATACTTCGTTGGCTCTGGGGCGCGCTCTAGCAGGCTGCTGAATTATGACGTTGCGCCACCAAAATGCGATGGGCAAGCGCGAGAGCAGGACGCAGGGAGGGCGAATAGCAGCGCTATTTGCACGACTGAGGACGAACTATCGTGCCGCCCAGTGCGCCTTGGTGGCCGTGACTTCATTTTTCAGCAGCCTGCTAAAGCCAGAAGTGTTGGGGCGTAGCCAAGCGGTAAGGCAACGGGTTTTGGTCCCGTGATTCGGAGGTTCGAATCCTCCCGCCCCAGCCGGCCCTTTTTGTTTGACTGCGTCGGTGTCGGTTGCCCTCGGTTTGGCAGGATTCCTCCGAGATAGGTCTGAATTGAGTTCTCAAATCGCCAGTGTTTGTGTCTTGGCCGCAGGCTTGGGCAAGCGCATGAAGTCTGATCTCCCCAAGATGCTGCACCCGGTGTGCGGCCGCCCGATGTTACATCACGTCCTGGCTGCTGCGCGGGCCGTGGACGCGGAGCGAACCGTGGTTGTCCTCGGACACGGGGCCGACGAAGTCATGCCTCATCTGCCGCAAGGATGCACCGTTGCTCTTCAGGAGCGGCAGGGCGGCACCGGCCACGCGCTGCTGTCGGCAGAGAAGGAACTCCTCCCAGGGGCTGCCCTGATTCTGCCGGGCGATACGCCGCTCCTTACCGGGGATGTCTTGCGGCACTTGGTTGACGAGCATATGAGGTCCGGAGCAGCCGCTACGGTTCTCACCGTGATCCTCGAAGATCCTACCGGTTACGGCCGCATCGTCCGGGGGCCGGACGGAGCGATTCTCCGTGTCGTGGAGCACCGAGACGCAACCCCGGAGGAGCACTCGATATGCGAGGTCAACACCGGCATGTACGTACTGCCGATCCCCGGAGCGCTCGATATCCTTCGCGTGGTTGGCGCAGACAACGATCAAGGCGAGATCTACCTCACGGACGTGGTCGCCGGCCTGGTCAACCAGGGGGAAAGGGTCTCCGGCATCGCGGTTTCCGACCCAAGCCTGGTGTTAGGCGTCAACTCTCGGGTAGAGCTGGCCGAGGCAGAGCGCCTTTTGGGTAATCGCATCAAGAACCGATGGATGCTGGATGGCGTTAGCATCGTCGATCCCGCCTCCACGGTGATAGAGGTGGGAGTGACTCTCGCGCCGGAGGTGGTGATCAAGCCGTTCACCGTACTCGCCGGCCGTACCATCATCGGGACGCGTTGTGAGGTAGGCCCGTGTTCCACGGTGATCGATTCTCGCATCTCAGAAAAATGCTCCATTCCCCATTGTTTTGTGAAATCGACTACCCTTGAGCCGGGCACTTCGCTGGCTCCGTTCACGGCATTCGATGGAGACATCCGTCCGTCGAGAGTGATACCGTAATATTAGGAGGCTGCTGAAAACGAAGTCCCGGCCACCGGGACCGGGTGCCCTCTTGGCGGGGCGGCACAATGCGTCGTCCTCGGTCACACCAATAGCGCTGGTGTTGGCACTGGTTGCGTCCTCGCCTTTGGGCGTGCCCCGCCCAGCGCGCACTTGGCCCCGGAGGCGAAACGTCGTTCTTCAGCAGCCGTCCAAGAAATCCGGCTGGCCCAGGAGGATCGTGGTATGACAGATGAAGAGTCGCGCCGCTGCACGCTGATCACGCCGCAGCGCAAGCTGATGGTGTTTTCGGGACGGGGCACCCCGGAGTTGAGCCGGAAGATAGCGGAGCAACTCTGCATCCCGCTGGGCAAGGTCGACATCAAGACCTTCGCTGATGGCGAGATCTACGTCAAATACGGGGAAAGCATCCGCGGCGCGGACGTCTTCATAGTGCAGTCGACCTGCCGGCCTGTGAATGAGAACCTGATGGAGCTGCTCATCATGATCCAGGCGGCCAAGCTGGCCTCTGCCCATCGGGTCACCGCGGTCATGCCGTGGATGGGCTACTCCCGGCAGGATAAGAAGAGTTGTCCTCGCGAGCCCATCACCGCCCGCCTCGTTGCCGACATCATGCAGGCCGCGGGCGCCGACCGGGTTCTCACCATGGATCTCCATGCGGGACAGTTGCAGGGATTCTTCGCCGTGCCGGTGGACCACATGACGGCTCTTTCCATGATCGGGGACTACTTCAAGTCCAAGGATCTGGGGGATTGCGTGGTGGTCTCACCCGACGCCGGCGGTCTCAAAACTGCCAAACGCCTCGCCGACCGGCTCGAGTGCCCGCTGGCCGTCCTGACCAAGCTGCGTCCAGAGCACAACGTCTCGCGGGTGATGTTCGTCATTGGGGAAGTCACGGGCAGAACGGCCATCATCGTCGACGATATCATCGACACGGCAGGCACGCTGTGTGCGGGGGCGGAAGCCTTGCTGGAGAAGGGCGCGAAGCAGGTCTACGCCGCCTGCACCCACCCGGTCCTCTCGGACCCGGCGCACGATCGCATCGCCTCATCTTCCTTGAAGGAAGTGATTGTTACCGACACCATCCCGCTCAGGCCAGGGGCCGATCCCAAGATTGTGGTACTATCCACGGCCGGTATCCTGGCGGATACCATCAGAAACGTGTTTACCGATGAGTCGGTAAGTGAACTATTCGAGGGAGAAAACCAGCTGTTCTAGTGGTCTCCAGGGGAACCAAATGGATGCGATAAAACTCAGTGTGCTCGAACGCAGCGAAGTAGGCGATGGTCCTAGTCGCCGGCTACGCGCGGCTGGCCGGATTCCCGGTATCGTGTACGGCAAAGGCTCTACGCCAACCCCGGTTTCGATCGATCTCGATAGCTTCCGTGAAGCCATTGCCCATGGGCACAACGTCGTCATGGAGCTCGACTTTGCCGGGGGTGCCAAGCCTGCGAAGAAAGGCGCGAAGGGACGCGCGGGTGTGCGGCACGCGGTGGTCAAGGAGATGCAGTTCCATCCCACAAGGCGCCTTCTTCTGCACGTCGACCTGCACGAGGTTGACCTCAAAGTGGAAATCGAGGCCCCTGTCGCGATCGAACTCGTAGGCACTCCGGCCGGCGTGGCCGATGGCGGCATCGTCGACTGGGTGCACCGCGAAGTGACCGTGCGGGCGCTGCCCAGCAACATCCCGGCTGCAATCCCACTGGATATCAGCGAGCTACTAATCGGCCATCACCTCAATGTGGGTGCTCTCGCGGCAGGACCCAGCGTGAGCATCGTTGACGATCCGGACATCATCATCGTCAGCTTGCTGCCGCCACGGGTTCAGGAAGAGGTCGCGGCGCCTGCAGAAGCTGCCGAGCCTGAGGTCATCGGCGGGGTGAAGGCCGAAGAATAGGTCTTCGTCCGGGTGTGGCGTGCCGCCGGAGAGTTGGGCGCCCTTGGCTCGGGAGTGCCTGCCTGCGGGCGCGACCCCGGGACCGTGTGCAGGGCACAACCCCTGGGCCTGAAACCGCGAGCATTTCTGTGTTGACGAGCGGGTACGCGACTTGCAGGACGTGAGCCGGTGCATGCTGCTGCAACGTATCTCATCGCCGGGCTGGGTAATCCCGGTCCGCGATACCAATTTGACCGCCACAACGTGGGCTTCATGGTGGGGGAGGAGTTGTGCCGCCGTCACGGCTTCCCCAAGCCGCGCAGCCGCTTCCAAGGCCTCACTGCAGAAGGCTCCATCGGCGGGTGCAGGGCCGTGATACTGCTGCCTATGACATTCATGAATCTTTCCGGGAAATCGGTCGCCGAAGCCGTGCGGTTCTTCAAAGTTCCTAGCGACACAATGCTCATTGTCCACGACGAGGTCGAGCTCGCCTTTGGAGACGTACGCTTGAAGGAAGGCGGCGGACTAGGCGGTCATAACGGCCTGCGTAGTTTGGAAGAGCACCTGCGGACCCGGGATTTCTGGCGCCTGCGTGTCGGCGTGGGTCGCCCTGCCTCGGGCAGCCGTCCTTTGGCGGACTATGTGCTGGAGCCTTTCATCGAGCCGCGCGAGGAAGTTCTGTCGCTCGTCGAGCGGGCGGCGGACCTTGCTGAAGAGTGGCTTGCCGCGCAGGATGGCGGCGCGTGTCCGGCCTGATCGGATTTCTGCGGGATCTAACTCCGTTCGAGGAGATAGTTACCCGGGCCGCGTCCGGGGATGTCCAACTTGCTGCTCCCAGCTTCGTCCATCCGTTCCTGATCTCGGGCGTGCTGGCAAGGGAGCCCTGGAAGTCTGCGCCTGTACTCGTGATCGCTCCCGATCAGGATTCGGCAGGCGAACTGGAGCACGAGCTTAGTCTCTATTGTCAGGACAGGGTGATCGTCTATCTACCGCCCCGCGGGGCTTGGTTCGGTTCGGAGACCAACGTCAAACCACGCGTGGCCGCTCGGCGTTCCCGGGCCCTCTCAGAACTCGAAGCGGCGAGGAATGGCACTGCTCCGGCGCCCGTCCTTATAGTT
>JAMDEO010000016.1 GCA_023483915.1 Actinomycetota bacterium | reverse complement strand
GCGTACCGATGTGTTCTCCGTGGCGGGTCTCGACGAAGCCATCCGAAGATGCAACGCGTATTTGGAAGCCGGCGCCGACCTTGCTTTCATCGATGGTATCAAGACCCGGGCGGATGTCGAGAGAGCTGTGGCTGGGGTCAAGGGTCCGCTCTCCGTGAACCTCATGGATGCAATCAGCGGCATGAAGACCGAGCTCATCCCCATCCCGGATCTCGCTGCCATGGGCGTTGGGCGGGTCTCAATCCCTGTCGCCTCCATCATGGTTGCCCACAAGGCTCTGACGAGCTTCTTCAAGGCATTGAAGGACTCTCCAACGGGGATACTTCCTGGGCAGACCGAGTGGGTGAGCTCGTTCGAGGAGTATACGGACTTCGTGGGTCTCAAGGACTACAAAGCGATGGAAGATCGGTATCTGCCTGCGGGGCGGATGGAGCAGAAGTACGGCGAGATCGCCAAGATCGTCGGATGAAGCCGGACGCATCAGCCATGGAGGAGGTTGCTCGGTGGGAATGACGATTGCTGAGAAGATCTTGGCGCGGGCAGCGGGGCTGCGGACAGTGGCGGCTGGCGACGTGCTGGAGCCGGTCGTCGACCTGACCATGTCTCATGAGAATTCGGCCCTGGTTATCAACCAGCTTGAGGAGATATTCTCCGGCACCGGCAAGGAGATGCGGGTGTGGGACCCCGAGAAGATAGCGATTATTTTTGACCATCGCGTGCCGGCGGAGACTGCGAAGACGGCTACTAATCAGAAGAAGATCCGGGAGTTTGTACTGCAACAGGGCATCACTAAATTCCACGACATCCGGGGGGACGAAGGGGGTATCTGCCATCAAGTTCTCCCCGAGAGCGGATATGTGCGGCCTGGGATGGTCGTGGTGGGTGCCGACAGTCACACGAGCACACACGGGGCTCTGGGAGCGATGGCCGTTGGTGTGGGCGCCACTGAGATGGCTGCAGTGTGGGCGCTGGGAAGGATGCTCAACGTGGAGGTGCCGGCGACCATCAAGGTGGTTGCGGATGGGGAGTTCCGGCCGGGAGTGGGCGCCAAGGACCTCATCCTCTATCTCATCGGGATGATCTCCGCTGAAGGGGCCAATTTTCGTGTGATCGAGTTTCATGGCCGAGCGATCAAGCATATGCGGACATCTGGCCGCTTGGCGATCTGCAATATGTCGGTGGAGGCAGGGGCTACCTGCGGCATAGTGCCGTCCGACGAAGAGACGGCCAGATATCTCCGGGAAGAGGCATGCGTTGCGGATAGGATCGATTCGGTGCTGCCCGATGCCGACGCGGCGTACGACGAACTCATGGAGATCGATGTGACTCGATTGGATCCGCAAGTGGCGAAGCCTCATACGGTGGACAACGTAGCGCCCGTTGGGGAGGTCGAGGGAGTCAAGGTGGACCAAATCGTCGTCGGCTCTTGCACGAACGGGCGCCTTGACGATCTTGAAGCGGCAGCGGCGATCCTGCGGGGCAAGAAGGTGGCGAAAGGGACGCGCATGCTGATATTTCCAGCGTCTTGGCGGATCTGGACCGAGGCAGCCCGCCAGGGTTATCTTGCGGATCTGGCCGCTGCCGGAGCCGTCATCATGAATCCCGGTTGCGGTTGCTGCTTGGGTGTCCACCAAGGAGCCTTGGGGGACGGGGAGGTGGCACTGGCGACCACCAACCGCAACTTCCAGGGTCGCATGGGCAATCCAAACGCCTTTGTCTATCTGGCCTCGCCGGTCACCGCCGCGGTTAGCGCCCTCACCGGGCGCATAACCGACCCGCGAAAAGTGGGGTTCCTGTCATTGCCGGCAGACGCATCGGGGGGTGACTGACATGACGCGCGTTGTTCTGAGGCTGGGTGACGACGTCTCGACGGACGCAATCTACCCGGGTCGATTCATGGCGACTGTGCTTCCTGGCGAGACCCCGCGGCATTGCTTCGCAGATGTTCCTGAGTTTGGCAGGAAGCTTCGCGACGGCGAGATCGGGTCTGGGAGCGTCATAGTGGCCGGCCGCAACTTCGGGACCGGATCGTCGCGAGAGCAGGCAGCGTCGTGTCTCAAGGGCTGGGATCTGGTCGTGATCGCCAACAGCTACTCGCGCATCTTCCTGCAGAACGCTGTGAATCTGGGATTGCGGCTGGTCGTATGTCCTGGGATCGAGGCGAGCGAGGGAGACGAGCTCGAGATCACCCAGGAGGCGGTGGTCAACAAGACTATGGATAAGACGTTTCCCGTCCAGCCCCTGCCGGCCTCAAGACAGGCCATTGTCGATGCCGGCGGGCTGATAACCTACGTGAGAAAGAGACTGATGGAGGACGCTGCACGATGAAGCCACGAGAGATGGGGCCGGGGATCTACTCCGTGGGCGCGGCCGATTGGGAGAGGCGCCTCTTCGACTCGCTTATCCCGCTGCCGGAAGGCACGAGCTACAACGCCTACCTGGTTACTGGCAGTGAGGCGACCGTCCTATTCGACACGGTTGATCCTAGGAAGACCCATGTGCTGCTGGAGAACCTGGCGGGTGTTGAGCGCTTGGACTACGTGGTGCTGCATCACGCGGAACAGGACCATTCCGGGTCCCTTGGAGCGATTGTGGACAGGTTTCCCGGAGCACGCCTGATATGCAGTCCAAAGGCGGCGGAAATCCTTGGGACTCATCTGCGCATAGCCACTGAGTCCTTCACCACGGTTGAAGACGGTGAGGAAATATCCCTGGGCAACAAGACGATGCGCTTCCTGCACACGCCTTGGGTCCACTGGCCGGAAACGATGTGTACCTATTTGGTTGAGGACAAGGTGCTGGTGACCTGTGATCTGTTCGGCTCGCATCTGGCCACGAGCGACCTATTCGTCCGGGAAGCAGAGGTAATACCGGCCGCCAAGCGATATTTCGCCGAGATCATGATGCCTTTCCGGCCCGCGGTGAAGAGGAATCTGGACAAGTTGGCCCCCCTGCCAGTGGATCTCATTGCTCCGAGCCATGGACCTGCCTACGCGGATCCGAGTGTCATTGTCGCCGCTTACCGCGACTGGGTTGAGGGCCCTCCGAAAAACCTGGCCGTGATCCCCTACGTTACGATGCACGGGAGCACGCTGGCGATGGTCGAGCGGCTGACCGCAGGCCTCATTGACAAAGGGATCAAGGCCGAGCCGTTTGACCTGAGCGTGGTCGATCTAGGAGGGCTGGCCACGAACCTGGTTGACGTCGCAACGATCGTGGTCGGGACCCCTACGGTGATGCTGCAGCCGCATCCCGTGGTGATGTCGGCGATCAACTTGGTGGGAGTCCTCCGTCCTAACGTCAAGTTCCTGTCTGTCATGGTTTCGTATGGTTGGTCCAGCAAGGCAGTTGAGACCATAGCCTCGATGACTGCAGGTCTGAAGGCTGAAATCATCGAGCCGGTGGTGGTGAAGGGGCTGCCGGGGCCAGATGAGCTCGCTCTCGTTGACGCGCTAGCCGATGCCATCGCAGCCAAGCATGCTGAGGCCGGTTTACTCTGACGCGCCCGCGACGACGAGAGGCGCTGCCGCGGCGCCGAGCGCCGGGCAGCGCCGCGTTATAATGCGAGCGCGGCGGCCGCGAAGCTGCCGCCCGGTGGCTCGGCTGCTATGGGCAGTGCAATTCAAGTCTACCCGCGGAGTGATTGACGCATGATCCTTAAGCTTGGAATACCCAAGGGAAGCCTGGAGACCGCAACCATCGACCTGTTCCGACGGGCGGGCTTCAATGTCACCACCAGCAGTCGCTCCTACTTCCCCGCGATCGACGATCCCGAGATCGAGTGCGTGCTGATCCGGGCTCAAGAGATGGCCCGTTACGTGGAAGACGGTGTGCTAGACGCTGGCGTCACCGGCCTCGACTGGGTCCAGGAAAACGAGGCGATAGTCCATCCCGTTGTCGACTTGGTTTATGCGAAGCAGAGCTTCGGCAAGGTTCGCTGGGTCTTGGCGGTGCCCGAAGCCTCCTCTTTCAAGTCGGTACACGACCTCGAGGGCAAGATCATCGCGACTGAGCTGGTGGCGACCACCAAGCGGTATCTTTCCCGAAACGGCGTCAATGCGAAAGTGGAGTTCAGTTGGGGTGCTACTGAGGTTAAACCTCCTGAGCTGGCCGACGCCATTGTCGAAGTGACGGAGACCGGCAGTTCGCTTCGGGCCAACAAGCTACGCATCATCGAAACGGTGCTCGAGTCCAACACGCAGCTCATCGCGAATCTTCAGTCGTGGGAGGACCCGGAAAAGCGGCGAAAGCTGGAAGATATGGCTATGCTGCTGGAAGGCGCCATGGCGGCCCTGGGGAAAGTAGGCCTCATGCTGAACGTAAGGCGCTCTGATTTGGAGGCAGTACTGGAGACTCTCCCGGCGCTCCTCAAGCCGACCATTTCGTCCTTGAGCGATCAGGAATGGCTCGCGGTCAACACCATCATCGATGAGTCCACCGTGCGGGAGATCATTCCTCGGCTGAAGGATGCCGGCGCACAGGGCATTGTGGAGTACCCCCTCAACAAGATCGTCTTATAGATTGCTGCGCAGGACCCGGCGCGACTAGGGGGGCCGGACGGCCAGGCAAGGCTCCAGGGCCGCAGCGGACATCCCCGCGTCCGCCGCGGCCCTGACTTGTGTGGGCCAGGATGGTTTCCCCAACTACGCTAAAACGGCCGCCAGGTCCTCTTCTGGAGTGTTGATGAGCTGTAGGTTGAAGTTATCCACTATGTATTTGGCCACGTCGGGGGAAAGGAAGGCCGGCAGCGTGGGACCGAGCCGCATGTCCTTGAGTCCCAGGTAGAGAAGGGTAAGGAGGATGGCGGCCGCCTTCTGCTCGTACCAGGACAGGATGAGCGTCAGAGGCAGGTCATTCACGCCCACGCCGAAGGCTTCACTAAGGGCCAGGGCGATTTGTATGGCCGAGTAAGCATCGTTGCACTGGCCTACGTCCAGCAACCTGGGAATGCCGTCGATGCTGCCCAGGTCCTTGTCATAGAAGCGGTACTTGCCACAGGCCAAGGTGAGGATTACCGTGTCGGCCGGCGCCTGCTCCACGAACTCTGTGTAGTAGTTGCGGCCCGGTTTGGCACCATCACACCCGCCTACCAGGAAGAAGTGGCTGATCTTGCCGGCTTTCACCAACTCGATGATCTTTTCGGCGTGGTCGAGGATCGCGTTGCGCATGAAGCCGACGTGGACACTCCTTGCAGCGACGTCGGCGGCAAAACCGGGCAGGGCCAGAGCCCGCTCTATGACCGGGGTGAAGTCGCGGTTCTCAACGTGTGGAACTCCCGGCCAGCCCACGGCCGCCGTCGTGAAGATGTTCTCGAAGTAGGAACCCTCAGGACGCTGGAGGCAGTTGGTGGTCATCAGGATGGCGCCGGGGAATTCGGGGAACTCTTTCCTTTGGTTTTGCCAAGCGGTGCCCCAGTTTCCATACAGGTGCGGGTACGCCTTCAGCCTCGGATAGGCGTGGGCCGGAAGCATCTCGCCGTGCGTGTAGACGGTGATGCCCTTATCTTCGGTCTGCTTGAGCAGGGACTCGAGGTCGCGGAGATCATGTCCAGACACCAGGATGGCCTTGCCCGCCTTGACGCCGAGCGGCACTTCGGTCGGGGCAGGAGTGCCGAAGGTTTCGGTGTTAGCCGTATCGAGAAGCTCCATGGTCCTGTAATTGGCCTCCCCGGTACGCAGGGCCTTCCCGATCCAGGTGCTCAGGTCACCCTGGTCGTGGTGAGAGAGATCGACGAGGGCCTCCACAAAGTAATTGTCGACGAAGTCGTCACGGTAGCCCAACTCCGACGCATGAAACGCATACGCGGCCACGCCTTTGAGCCCATAAAGGATCGTGTGCTGGAGCGAGCGGACGTTCGCGTCGGTGGATGCTTCGGCATTGATCCCGTGCTCCCGACCCTGCTCGGCAAGCTCAGCAGTGGTTTCCGCAGGAATGAAGCCGACGGGACCTTCCGAGAAGGCGGTGCCGGGTTTCTTGGCCTTCAGAGTAGCCAGAAGGTTATCCCTTCGCTTCACAGCAGACCTTACCCATCCGGAGATGGCATCAGGGTCGAAGTTGACGTTGGTGAGGGTCACGAAGAGACCTTCCGCTATGAAGGGATAAGTATCCTCGGGAACGAGGCCTTCGCGTGCCGCCTTGTCCGCAACCAGAGCCAAACCCTTCAGCGAGTAGACCAGAGCGTCCTGCAGAGCAGCGACGTCGTCTTCTTTGCCGCATACTCCTCTGACGGTGCAGGCCTCTGATCGGAAAGTCTGTTCACATTGATAGCAAAACATCGCATCCTCCCGGTTCCGTTGCCCAAATCTGCCGGCGGGCACACTTTATCGAGGTTTTGTTTCCCAATCAGACGCTAACATAGGCGTACCTGTGGTTACCTTGACCTAAGTCAAATGAGCGCGCAGTGGACGGAAATGATCGCGAATTGATCGAGGTTCTCAAGCAAGCCAGCCTTTTTGAGGGCCTCGACGAGGCCCATATTGGCCAGTTGGTCCGGCTTGCACGCAGGCGCTCGCTGGATCCGGGGCAGACGCTCTTTCTGCAGGGTGACCGGGCAGAGGGACTCCACGTTGTCCTGGCGGGCCGGGTCAAGGTTTTCAAGACTTCAAAGGGTCGCGAGCAAATACTCATGTTGATGGGCAAGGGAGATCCGGTGGGCGAGGTTGCCGTGCTCTCTGGGGAAGCCTACCCAGCCAGCTCAGAAGCAATAGAGCCGAGCGAAGTTCTCTACATTCCGCGCCAGGCTTTCCTAGATTTGATCGCACGTGAACCAGAAGTGGCAATGAGGCTGCTCGCGGCTTTGTCGGCCAGACTGCGAAGGTTCACCACCCTTATCGAAGATCTTTCTCTTCGTGAGGTAGCCGAGCGCCTCGCCGCCCATTTGTTGGCGCTCGCGGGGGAAGCGGGCGGGGATGTAGTTCACCTGGAAGTATCCAAGACGCAACTGTCCGCCGCTGTGGGGACGGTTCCGGAGACGCTTTCCCGCGCATTCAAGCAACTCAGCCTTTCCGGAGCCGTTGAGACTCGGGGTCGCCGCGTCCACATCAAGAACAAGGAGCTCCTGGAAAAGGTAGCCCGGGCGCGATAGCCGCGGCCTCGGCCTGAGCTATCCTCGACCCGTCGACCGGAGGGGCGGGTCTGGGTTGAGTCTTCTCGGCCTCCGTGGTAGGTTCTTAATGAGAATTCTTCTCATGTGGGAAGGAGCCAGCCACGGTCGAGAGCCGGCAGATTGCAGACCGGATACGCCTGCATGGCGTGCGGATGACCCGCCAAAGGATGGCGATCATCTCGGCGCTGTGCCGGGCAGCGGGTACCCTGAGCCCGCAGAGCATCCTCCTTGAGGCTAAGTCGGCCTGCCCAGACCTGGGTCTGGCCACGGTTTACCGCACGGTCGAGCTGCTCGAGAGATGCGGGTGTCTGCGCCGAGTCTGGGAGCCAGGGGGGCGAGAGAGTCTAGCACTCGCCGGCGCGGAACACGGCCATCATGCCCTATGCAAGCGGTGTAGTCGGGTAGTAGAGTTTTCCACCTGCGAGTTGGCCTCCACCATCGCCGGCGCTGCAAAGGAGACCGGCTTTGTCATCATGGAGCATCATCTCGAGCTGCTGGGGCTTTGCCGGCAATGCGCCAAAAGTGAGGCGGATCCAGTCAGATGAAGTCCATGCCTCCCACCCTCAGCTGCGTATGGCGCATTGCTGGAATCTTCGGAGCCGCGGCGCTGCTTGCCGTTGCCACCACTTCGTGTGGCTCCGGCGGTTCGGCCCCGCAGGCCTCCGCCGGCGTCAAGGTGGTCGCGATCACTAGCTATCTGGCGGACATCACCCAGAACGTGGCCGGCTCGAGATCCAAGGTGACATCGCTAATCCCGGAAGGTTCCGATCCGCATGCCTTTGAAGCCACCCCCAGAGACGCCAGAGTTCTTGCCGGTAGCCGGCTGGTGATCCTAGATGTCAAGGGGCTAACGCCAACGATCGACGATCTCATCGCGGGGTCTGCCCATGCGGGCCAGGTCGTTGTAGAGGCCGCATCGGGGCTGACAGCCGCGAGGGACCCGAACAGCGGGCAAACCGATCCTCATTTCTGGCTGGATCCGGTCAATGTGATCACCTACGTGGAGAACATCCAGAAAGGACTCGCAACGGTTGACCCGGAGGGTGCGCAGACCTTTCGAACGAATGCCGAGATATACATCTCGCGTCTTAAGGATCTGGACAAGTGGATCGCAGAGCAAGTATCCGTGATCCCTGGGGAGCGGAGGCTGCTCGTAACGAATCATGAGGAATTCGGCTATTTCGCAGCCCGATACGGATTCAAGATCGTAGGTTCGATCTTCCCAAATGTCAGCGCGGAGGGCTCCCCCTCGGCGCAGCAGCTGGCTACCCTGGTGCAGGACATAAAAGCTACCGGAGCGCCCGCCGTGTTTCTTGAAGCCGGGACGAATGCCGACCTCGCCGACGAGATCGCTCGGGAAACTGGGGTGAAGGTTGTCAACGGCCTGCTCACGCACTACCTGGGCAAGACCGGTCCCACATATGTGGACATGATGCGCTGGGACGTCGGCCGAATTGTTGGTGCTCTTCGGTGACCGATCTCTTCGAGATCAACGACCTCAGCGTAGGGTATGGGAGCCGGCTGGCCCTAGAACACGTCACTTTGTCCGTAGCTCACGGGGCCCAGGTCGCCGTTGTCGGCCCCAATGGCGCCGGCAAATCGACTCTGTTTCGGGCGATGGTCGGCCTGCTACCAATTCGCGGGGGAGAGATCCTCATCCACGGCCAAGCGCTACCGGCAGGCGGGAATGTGATCGCGTACATCCCTCAACGGGAGGAAGTTGACTGGCGGTTTCCCGTCACAGTGTTCGACGTGGTCTCTATGGGCAGACACGGCTGGCGCAGAAGACTGCGGCCCTTATCGCGTTCCGATCGCCAAGTGGTGCTTGACAGTCTCGAGCGCATGGGCATCGCCGGGCTCTCCCAACGGCCCATCGGCCAACTTTCGGGTGGGCAGCAGCAAAGGGTCTTTCTTGCCCGAGCACTCGCACAGGAGCCGCACATCCTGCTACTCGACGAGCCGTTCACCGGGGTGGACGTTGCCACGAGGGAGATGACCTTGGACCTGCTTGGCGGCTTGCGGAGCCTTTCGGTGACTGTGCTTATCTCGACCCACGACTTGGACCTCGCGGCGAGTAGATTCGACGAGGTGGTTCTCTTGAACAGGCGCCTGATCAGCGCCGGTCTCCCCAGTGAGGTCTTTACGGCAGACCATCTGCGGGAGGCTTTCGGCGGACAAATGGTGGTCATCGAGGGGAAGTCAATAGTGGTGGACCAGTGTTGCGGTGGGCATGAGGACCTCGCTCCAGGGCCCGAGAGGCGAGACTCATGATGCACTGGCTCACGGATCCCTTTACACTGGCATTTATGCAGAAGGCCCTGATCGCCTCGCTCATCGTGGGCGTCGTGTGTGCGGTTCTCGGTTGTTACGTTGTGCTTCGGTCGATGGCCTTCCTGGGTGACGCCCTTGCCCACGCCATTTTGCCGGGAGTAGCCGTCGCTTTTCTGATCGGGGCGAACCTTCTCGCCGGGGCCTTGGTGGCGGGGCTGATCGTGGCGGTGGGTATCAGCTACGTATCCCGAGCCGGAACCGTGCGCGAGGACACAGCGATCGGGATCTTCTTCGCTGGGGCTCTCGCCTTAGGAGTAGTTCTCATAAGCACCATGGGTACCTACGCGGTCGATCTCACTCACATATTGTTCGGAAATGTACTGGGAGTTGCAGTTGCAGATCTTTGGATCAGCGGTGGATTGGGGGCTGCCATTCTGGTCGCTGTGCTTGTGCTCTACCGGGAGTTGCTGATCGTGTCATTCGATCCGATCCTAGGGCGCACACTCGGCCTGCGCACCCAGGCGCTGAGGACGGGCCTCTTCCTCATGCTGGCGGGGACTATCGTGGTGTCCCTGAAGACTGTGGGAGTGGCTCTGGTTGCCGCAATGCTGGTTACTCCGCCTGCTGCTGCCTACCTCGTAACGAAAAGACTTCCGGCCATGATGGGAGTCTCGGTGCTTGTCGGCGTTGTCTCCGCCATTGGGGGACTCTACGCCAGCTATTACCTCAATGTCGCGGCCAGCGGAGCGATGGTTCTCGTGGCGACGGCCATCTTCGTACTCCTCTTCTTGTTTGCTCCCGGAAGAGGGGTGCTTTGGCGGGTGATGGTAAGATGAGGGGCCGACTTCGCCCGGCGGCGAAGTCGGCCCCTCATGCACCTGGATGAATGCCGAGGCTCAGAATCCGGCGATGCCTCCTAAGAAGTCAAAGCTTATTTTCTTGCGAAGGTCGACAGCGATGGCGAAGAGCTTCTTCAGCTTGATTTCCTCGGCCGAGGTCAGTTCATGAGGCGGAATGAGGTTGCTGGGCTTGAGGCCTTGTTCGATGGCCGTCGCCTGCCTGCGTAGTCTGATTTGCATGAGGGTTTCGTAGTCGGGCACCATCTCCTCGTATGACTCACGACTGACCACACCTCTGTCGCGCAGCTCGGCCAGCCGGTCCAGAGTATTCGTAGAGTCAACGCGATAGTTGAGGGCATAGAGCCGAGCGAAATTGACGATCGGCATAAGGGCCTCTTTGAGGCTCAGCGCTCTTGTGCCCTCTGCAGAGGTGGTCTGGATGTTGCCGAGGAGGTTGAGCGGCGGTTTGTAGAGAAGGGCATTCTGGGCGAAGTGCAGGAAGAACAAAGGATAAGCCTGCATCTCATCGAGCACACTGGTTCGCAGGGATCGCGCCATTTGCCCATCGCCGGCGACGCAGCGGAAATCAAAGAGCATGTTCAGCTCCAGAAGCTCCTGCGGGCCAGCGTCGTGGATCCAGTGCGAGAACTCGGATCTCCATACAGATTCGGGCTGATTCCAGTGAGGGTTCTTGGCCATCACACCGCCGTCGCAGTATGCGTACCCGACGTCGTTCAGCCAGTCGCAGACCCGAGTACCTAGGTCGAGGAAGTACTTCGCCACCCCTTCGGCCTGCTGCGGCTGAGGGTCTTCGTAGATAAGGGCATTGTCTTGGTCGGTAAACAGGGTCTGCTCTTCCCTGCCCTCACTGCCGAGGGCAAGGAAGGCGAAGCGGGCCGGCGCGGGGCCGAGTTGGTCTATCGCCATATCCAGAAGCCGTTGCACGACGACATCGGACACGCCGGAAATGATCCGGTTGACATACCGGGTATCAGCACCGGAATCCACGATTGCCTTGATCAAGGTGGGCAGCTTGTCGTGTGACTCGGATATGTCTTGGACCGTGGACGAACGGCGGATAGAGTCGGTGATTATCACCGATGAGGAGCGTTGGTACTGCACCAGATCCCGAAGCCGGACGAAGCCCGTCAGTTTGCCCGAATCATCCAGGATGGCCAGGACGTCGACCTCGCGATCCTGCATGAGCAGTAAAGCTTCATATAGCGGGGAGTCGGAGGAAAGGGAGGCCACCGGGGCGGTCATGATCGACCGTACGGGGGCTTGAAGGTCCATGCTTCCCCCGACCACCCTCTCGCGGAAGTCATGATCGGTAACGATACCCACAATTTCCTGATCGGGTCCGGTCACAAATGCCGCGCCGACCCTGTTCTTGTTCATTAGGGAGGCCACCCGGGAAATAGGTTCGTTCATGTCCACCGATATGGCGGTCTGCGTAGAGCTGGAGATGGGTTCTTGCAGGAAGAAAAGGGAAGTCTGAAGCTGTGCGATTAGGGATTCGCGTTCTTCTTCGCCTTTTCTTTGCTGGGTAACGTCCTCTAGTATGCCGTCGCAGTAGAGAACCTTGCCCGCGTCATCTTCGACCAGCACAGCGAATAGCGACACGTCCGCGCGGCTGCCATCAGCACGGCGGAGCCCCAGTTGGTAATCCTGGACGACCTTTTCCGAATTCAAGCGCGCTATCAACGCGTCGCGCACCTGAGGGTCCATGATGTATTCCAGCCAGTCGGTGCCTGTCAGTTCGGCGGTCGGAGCGAGGCGCAGGATCCCTCGCATGGCCGGGTTGCCCTCAACCAGGGTCGCTTTGCGGCCCCAAGTGCTCCGAAATACGCCCAGGCTCAGCGCCTCTGACATGGTGCGGAACTGACGCCGCTGCTGCTCCAACGCTGCTTCGAGGGCCCTCTGGTTCTTGAGACTTTTCACAATGAAGACAAACCCGTTTTTGTCCGCCATGTGTATCGGAGTGATGTTGACCAAGACTTCGACATAACCTCCGCTCCTGGTTCGTAGCCTCGCCTCTACCTCCGGCGGTGGAGTGTCCCCGGGCTTGATCGAGGTAATCTCTTCCAGGACACGTTTGTCTTGAGCAGTCTCACCGGCAAAGAGTTGACCCAAATCCAACATGGCGAACTCCTCAGGCGCGTAGCCGAGCATGGTTAGCAGCGGCTCATTCGAGTAGGCGGCCTTGCCCTCCAGAGTCATGAGGAGCCCTTCTGTGCTGGCTTCGACCAACGCCCTGTACCTTTCGTGCGAATCTTTCAGACTTCCCTCCGCGCGCGCGCGCTTTTTCTCAATAGTCATACTCTGGCGCGCAGAGTAGAAGAGCAGCAGCGCCACCAGTATCAAGATGGCGACTGATGTGAAGATGAGACTCCGTTCTACCGAGGCAATGCTGGCGTTGACATCCTCGACGTAGATGCCCGTCCCGATGACCCAATTCCACGGGGCGAACCGTTGAACGTAAGATAACTTCGGAACGACGCGGTTCGGGTCATCCTTCCACTGCCAGAAATAGTCGACAAAACCGGCCCCGTCATCTTTGACGGCGTCTACGAAGGCCACAAAGAGCTTCTTGCCACGGAGATCGAGGTAGTTGGTCAGATCTTGTCCGTTCAACTCCGGGAGGTACGGGTGCATGATCATCGTTGGATGCATGTCTGTGATCCAGAAGTAATCCTTGCTCTCGTCCCCGTATCTCAGCTTGTCGATTCTCGCAATCGCTTGGGCCTGGGCTTCCTGAGTGGTGAGTCGGCCTGCCTGCTCTTCGGCGTAGTACTCGCTGAGAATGCTCACGGCTGCACGAGTGAGTTCCTGAGTGGTCTGTTTCTTGCCCTCGAGGAGTTGGTGCTCGGCTGCCGGGATGATTATCAGAAAGATCGCCAACACGAAGAAGACGATCGCAAGGACTGCCGGCAGAACGATGCGGAGGATGAAGCTGCCCCACCGTGGTCCAAAGACACGTTCGATGAATCGCTTGCTGGTGTCCAACGTCCCTCCCTGAAGTGATGATATGAACCTGTCCCAATGCTCCGTTGGCATGTCGACCCCGGGGCTGGCAGCGCCGTCACTATGATGGAGGCCATGGAAGTCGCTACCGCCGGTGGCGAGAAGGCCCCTTCTTTCGGCGAGTTTGAGCAAGTCGGTTCTTGCCGTTTCGTCATATGACTTGAAAAAGACCTCGAGGCCGTCAAGTCCTTGGGGAATCAGCCAATCGAGGGCTTTCTCCAGACCCTCCATCGTCTTGAGGTTTGAGAGCGGGTGAGCAAGAACCGCAATCCCGCGTGCCTGATGGATAAGGCGAATAACCTCTGCCGTATCCGGCGGACCCTCAGAGATACGATCGACCAAACGGTGAACCGAGGAGCGGAGGGGATGCCGGATTCTGCGCAACACACGGGTCAATCCCTGATAGTCGGGATCGACGCCGTAACCCAGAATGTGCAGGGGTCCGGCCGGAGACCTTGCGTCTATCTCCACAGCCGAGATATACCTGCAACCTCGCTTTTCGAGAGCGGACCGGAACTCCTCCTGACCGGCTGTAGTATTGTGGTCAGCGAGGGCCCCCCAAGCGACGCCGGCATCGGCCAGCCGATTAGCTATGTGCGCCGGTAGGTGGTCTCCGTCACTGGCAGAGGAGTGGCAATGCAGGTCAACCCGAAGAGAGCCGGCCACGAGACCTCCCAATATGAAGGGGCAAAAATCGCAATACATTCTACAACTTCGTCAAGTAGAAGTGGACAAATCCGGTACGGGTCCGTATAGTCTCCGACCGTTCGTCTTCTTTTTTTGCTTCCGGAGCTAGGGCATTTCGATGATAGTCCTGCGTATATTTCAGGGAGGAAGGGCGTAGATGGCCGAGAGAATCACTTCAAGCGAGACAGTTACGAAGTTGTTGGACACCAACGCCAACCCGGCACCTTTGGGACTCATGGGTTTTGCGTTGACCACGATCCTTCTCAACATTCACAACGCGGGGGTTTATCCACTGAACTCCATGATCCTTGCCATCGGGATCTTCTACGGCGGCATCGCCCAATTGATCGCCGGAATCATGGAATGGAAGAAGAACAATACGTTTGGCACTCTGGCCTTCACCTCCTACGGCGCCTTCTGGCTCACCCTTGTGGGAATCTTCCTCATCCCGGCAATCTTCCCCAATACTGAGATCGCGGCCATGCCCAGCGAGACCGCACTGGCCTGGTTCTTCGTGGCATGGGGTGCCTTCAGCGGCTACATGTTCATAGGATCCCTGAAGCTGAACCGCGCCCTGCAGGTGGTGTTCGGTCTCCTGACGATCCTGTTCTTCCTGCTCGCGGTCCGCGATTTTGGGGGGGGACCCGTCTGGGGAAAGATTGCCGGATGGGAAGGTATCGTGACCGGAATTGCGGCTGCATATGCCGCCGCCGCACAGATCATCAACGAGATCTACCGCCGAGCCATTCTGCCTCTGGGGCCGGTAAGTCATCTGCCCAAGTCGTTTGTGCAGTCCCATGGTGAAGAAATTGCCAACATGTGGCTGATGGACCTTCGCCGGAGCCCACAAACGCCTTCCTACGGGGTCGTCTCCGACAATGAGCTCGTCACGGCCAGTGAATTCGCCCTTGCCCAGGTGGATGAGCACCTGAGCGGTAATCCCACGATCACCGACATTGGTGAGTACTTCCATCGCCTGGGGGCGACCCGCGCCGCCATGGGGCTGCCGTTGCCCGAGCTTCTTAGCGCCATTCTCCTGCTCAAACGAGAAATCTGGATGTCGGCTCGTCAGCACGGCGTGTGGGAATCGGCAATGGACCTGCAGAGAGCGGTGGACCTGAACCGCGAACTCGGCCGCTTCTTCGATAGGGCGGTCTATTACGCGGCGGCAGGGTACTGCGGCAGCAGCCTTCCAGAGAAGGACTACTTCTAATATCCGGTCGCCGCGTTTGTCTCCAGTCAACTGCACTTGACGATCGCCGCGGATATCTCCGTGTCGACTCCGACGGGCCCTGGATCGATCTGATCGGGAGTGAGTGAGGCCGCCGGCGCGGTAACGTGGCCGGCGGCCTCACTTTGGTGAGCGAGAAACTACTCTGCGGGGACTACTTCGACGTCGACGGCCGTCGTCTTGCCCTTTGATGGGGCCTTGAGATGACGGCCATGCTCTTCCTCAGCCAACATGTCCGGCTTGGTCAGCTTGGAGACGAGGTAGATGGCAATGAAGCTCAACGGAATCGAAATGATCCCCGGGTTCTTAAGGGGAATCGGGGCATCGGCAGGGTTCAAGCCGTAGAGCTCCCATGCGGTGGGCGAGAAGACGATGATGCCCACCGATGCAACGATGCCGACGATGATCGAAGCCACCATCCCCTTGGACGTTGTTCGCTTCCAGAAGAGCATCATAATGATGCAGGGGAGGTTTGCCGAGGCGGCGACGGCAAACGCGAGTCCGACGAGGAAGGATACATTGACCCCTTGGAAGGCGATCCCCAGAAGGATGGCGATGGCTCCCACGCCAAAAGCCGCCGCCCGGCCAGCCACCACTTTCTGTCTCTCCGTTTTGATAAGGCCTCCAAAACGGTCCATGAGGTCGTGGGCGACGGCTCCGGAGGCGGCGATGATGAGGCCGCTGACCGTGCCGAGGACCGTGGCGAACGCAATGGCTGAAATCATCGCGAACAGGAAGGTTCCAAAGGACTCGGCCAGCAACGGCGCCGACAGGTTGTTGTCCGCCGGGTTCACCGTGGAGTTTGTCATTGCGCCGAGGCCCAGGAACAGCGTGAGTATGTAGAAGAACCCGATGGCAGCGATGGCGACCACAGTGGACTTACGCGCGGCCCTCTGACTCGGCACGGTGTAATACCTGATCAAGATGTGGGGCAGGGCAGCGGTACCGAGGAACAAGGCGATCATAAGTGAAATGAAGTCGACACGGTCTACGAAAGAGCCTTCGAGCTTGAAGTTCTGCCCAGGTCTCACCACCGTGTCTCCTGTGACGGACACGGAGTAGTACACGGTTACCTTGTCCGCGCCTACTGTGAAGGTGGTGGATTTCCAGAGGTTGAGCTTACTCTGGGGGTCGCCGATCAAGGACAGGAACTTGAAGGGGTTGACCGGCCCGGTCTTGGTATCGGTTTCGCCCGCAATCACGCTGATGTTGCTGATCTCCCTCAACTGGTTGTCTTTCGAAGCGGGCAGTCCGTTGATGAGCTTCGTCCCGTCGTCCTGGATGACGACGTTCTGTGTTTCATGCAGATTGATGACCGAGTCGGCCTTGTCGGCCTTCCACCACAGCGAAACGTCGCCATTCTTGAGCTTGACGAAAGTCGTCGTCGTGCCCTTGATGGTAACGTCCTTCTGATCGACCACGGTGTATGCCTGATCCGCCGGCGTTATCTTCCCTGCGGTCTCGGTCGCCGTGATTGTCTTGTAATGATAGAAGGGGACTCTTCCTCCCTGGTTGGGCTCGGTGGACAGGCCGCGCGCCAAGAGGGCCACAACGATAACGAGAGCGAAGATGATAAGCAGGGAACCCTTGATGAATTGGACGTACGTCGTCGATGTCATTCCGGCTGTGGCTACGATCGCGATGACGATGACGCCGACGATAACCACACCGACCCAGTGTGGGAATCCCAGCAGGGGCTCGATCAATACGCCGGCGCCCACCATCTGGGGAATCAGGTAGAAGATCGATACTATCAGGGTGGCAATAGCTGCCAGCAGTTTCACATTGCGCCTGTTGAACTTGGAGTCCAAAGCATCTGTGAAAGTGTATCTTCCCAGGCGCCGCAGAGGTTCAGCGACAACGAACAAAGCGACGACCCATCCGGCCAGGTAGCCGATGGAATACAAGAAGCCATCATACCCAGACACCGCGATAAGGCCGCATATTCCAAGGAACGACGCAGCCGATAGGTAGTCACCGGCGAATGCGATGCCGTTCACTCCCCAATGTATCCGGCCGCCCGCCGCGTAGTAGCCGCTGGCCGAGCGGGAGCGGCGGGCGCTGAAGAAAGACACGAAGAGGACAATCCCGACGATTACTATGAAGATGATGACCGCAAGGGTCTTGACCTCTCCCATGTCAGGCCTTCCTCTCGCTCTCGGCGGCTCTCTCCTGCTTGGTGCACATCCAGTTGTATGCGATGGCTAGGAGGAAGGCGATAACGATCAAAGCGAAGCCGTACACGATTGCGAGATTGAGTCCCGCGACGACAACAGTGCCCATAATCTTGGGCCGGGCGACGTTGATCACGATGAAGACGACGTAGATCACGCCGTAGATGGCCAGCATCCATAGCCCAAGGCGCTTCTTGTAGGCGGCAGCCTCGTCGACACCGGATACTGCAGCAGGCTCGTGAAGCATTAGCATCCCTCTCCTCTGTGAAACTGTGCACGATTTACTGTTATGGCGTTACAGAAATCACAGGCAACGACCTCTGGTATTGTGGGTGCTTAGTGGGAAGCTTGTCAAGCCTATACCGCTATCAGCTTTCAATCGGGGCCCGATTTGTGAGATTCGTCCCAGGTCACTATGGGATAGAATCTTACGTATGATCCTTTGGGGGAGTATCCGCGAGTTTCCGCTGTTTAGCGTGCTCCAATTCGTTTCGGGGCAGCGGCACTCCGGCATTCTAGAGATCCAAGATTTCGAGGAGCACGGCTGCATATACCTGTCGCGGGGCCGTATCGAGGCGATCACGATGCCCCTGTCGGACGAAGCCCTTGGAGCGCGGCTGGTCGCGGCGGGTTTCTTGACCGCCAAGCAGGTCAAGCAGTGTTGGATGGAATCGTCCCAGGAGGACAACGAGCATCCGGTAGTAGCGTCTCTTCTTGCCATGGCGGAGGGGGGAGACACCGAGGCGCTTGTCGAGGCTGTGAACCGTCACACTGCCGACCAGGTGATGCAGCTCATGTATTGGAGCACCGGGACGTTCCGCCTCTCTGTACCATCACACCCCGTTCGGTTTCCTGTGGTTCCGTCGCTGGATATCGAGAACCTGCTTCTCGAAGCCTATCGGCGTGTGGACGAAGGGGAGAGGCCCGCGCGTGAGAAGGTACCCATCGAGGAGGAACTCTGCGTCACGTGCACTCTGGAGTGCTCCGCGGAGATCAAGCGACGTTACCTCAAGCCTGACGTTTGCCTGTGGAGAAACATGCCTAGCATCTTGAAGGACCCCCTTTTCTCCCATGGCAGGAAGGTGAAGCGGATCATCCTCGAAGAAGGCGACGAGGGAGATCTCGATTTCCTGTGAGAGGCGAACGCGCCACCTGGGTGCTTTGGTAGTGCCACGGAGGGAGGGGCAAGTTGGCGGCGATTCGCCTCACCTTTGTCTGCGTCGGACGGCTCAGCCGGGAATACGCGGCGCTGTGGCGGCACTATGAGAGTCTGCTCAAGCCTTATGCGGCCCTGGAGGTCTTCGAGGTTTCTGAATCCCCACTTTCCCACGGCCAAGGGCAGGCGAAGCCACGCGACGGTAAAGCCATCAGAGAGCTCCTGCGACCTGGAGCCTTAACGATCGCTCTTGACGTAACGGGAAGACAGTACTCGTCGGAGGAATGGAGCGCATTTCTGGCCGCCAAGAAACTCCACGGCATCAGTCACTTCCAGTTTATACTGGGAGGCGCCGCGGGACTCGATGAGCAGACTCTGGCCACAGCCGGGGCGCGTTGGTCGTTGTCGAGGCTTACCCTTCCTCATCAGATGGCCCGCTGCGTCGCTCTGGAACAGATCTATCGCGCTGTGCGCATAGAGCGGGGCGAGCCGTACCACCATTAGCGCGGTTCCCGGACAAACGGGAGGGCTTGGCAGAGAGCAGTGCGCAAGGAACTAAGGACAGGACTTGCCGTTCTCGCCGCGATCGTGGCGGTGATCGTCGTCGGCACGTTCGGCTTCATGCTCATCGAGCGCTGGAGTTTCCTCGACGCTTTGTATATGACCATCACCACCATCTTCACGGTGGGGTTCGGCGAGGTCCACCCGCTGTCGAGGGGTGGTGCAGTCTTCACCATCCTACTGATCCTGGGCGGCGTGGGAACCATCCTCTACGGGATCGGCGCTATGTTTGAATTCGTGATTAGTGGCCAGCTCACGGGGGTTTATCGACGGAGGACGGTGAGAAGACAGGTGGACAAGCTGACGGGGCATCACATCATCTGTGGCTACGGACGGGTTGGGGAGGCCGTGGCTCAGCATTTCGTCGCGCACAATGCCACATTCGTGGTTATCGACTCGGATCAAGCTAGTGTGGACCGCGCCTCGGAGGCCGGGTTCCCGGCAGTGCTGGGCGACGCCTCCTCGGACGAGATCCTTGAGGCCGCAGGAATCAGGCGTGCCAAGGGGCTCATCACGGCCGTTGGCTCCGATGCCGGGAACATCTTTGTCACCCTTTCCGCGCGGGTACTCAACCCGAGCCTTCTCATCGTGGCAAGGGCCGGCTCAGAAGACACTGTGAGCAAGCTGGAGCGTGCAGGAGCAGACCATGTGGTAACGCCGTACGGCATTGGGGGCAAAAGGATGGCTACCCTGGTGCTAAAGCCTCTCGTGAGCGACTATCTCGAGGTGGTAACCGGCGGAGGAGAGCTGGAGTTCAGGGTGGAGGAGTTCGAACTAACTGCCCGGTGCTGCTCGGTGGGCCAGTCGATCGAAGATTTGGCCGTCCGCAAGCGGACGGGAGCAACCATCTTGGCGGTCCGGCATGCAAGCACCGGGGCTTTTGACACCAACCCGTCTCCCGATATCAGACTTCACGCGGGGGACATGATAATTGCCATCGGGACGCCGACAGAGATAACCAAATTGGAGGATCTGCTGGGGGCGTCTTCCCGCCCGGGCGCATCAATGGGAGAAGGAGAGCGATAGACGGTGCTGGCGGAACGAGTGCGTGCAGTTTTCGAAGACTGGGCGAAAGAGGAAGGTTGGTCGGAAACCCCCATGTGTCAGTTGGAGCGGCCGGCTGATCAGGCCCATGGCGACTACGCCACTCCGGTCTGCATGCAGTTGGCGAAAGTTGCTCGGCGATCTCCACGGACCCTCGCCGAGCAGCTACGACAGCGCCTTCTTCGAGATGCCGAGTTATCGCCTTTGGTGGAGAAAGTGGAGATCGCCGGCCCCGGTTTCGTAAACTTCACCCTAAGCTCCAAGGCCTACGCGCAGGTGATCGCGCGAATGCTGGATGAAGGCGATCAGATCGGCGGTGGTCAAACCCGCCCTCATCCCCGGTTGAACCTGGAGTTCGTTAGTGTCAATCCCAACGGACCGCTCCATGTCGGGCACGGAAGATATGCCGCCTACGGCGACGCTCTTCGTCGTCTCTTAGCGTTCAGTGGAGTCAACGTGGCAACCGAGTTCTACATCAACGATTTCGGCAGGCAGATGGATCGTTTCGGCAAGAGCGTCGCCGCCCGATACGCGCAGTCTTTTGGGGTCGACCTGGCGGTTCCTGCGGATGGCTATCAGGGTGACTACGTCAAGGATGTAGCTGCCGTCATCCGCGAAGAGCTCAGCGACCGTTGGGTGCAAGTGCTGAAGTCGGTCGCGGGGGCAGCCTCCGAATCGGCCCGGGTGGCCTTCGAAAGAGTGTCTGAAACGGGAGCGTCGGCTGCAACAGAAACCATGGCTCCGGAAGATGAATTCGAAGAGAGTGAAACGGAAGAATCCGATTGGCCGGCAGATACGGCCACGGTCGATGCCTTGGCTTTTTTCCGAACGCGTGGCTGCGAACTCATGCTGGAGGCCATGAGGACGGAGCTTTGCGAGTTTGGTGTGGAGTTTGACTGCTGGTTCAGTGAGAGCGCTCTGCACAGAGAAGGGCGACTCGAGCGGGTGGTCGAGCGCCTGTTGACCTCGGGTGAGGCCTACAGGGAGGGCGACGCCATCTGGCTGAGAACTACCGCTCGCGGCGACGACAAAGATAGGGTGCTCATCCGGAGCAACGGGCACCCTACTTACTTTGCCGCCGATATCGCGTATCACGAGAACAAGCTGGAGCGAGGATTCGAGTACCTCATCAACATATGGGGAGCGGACCATCACGGCTACGTCCCTCGCATGAAGGCGGCGGTCGAGATCCTTGCTGGAGGGGCGGGAATTCTCGAGGTGATCATTGGGCAACTGGTCAACCTCATGGAACAGGGAGAGCTGCGGCAGATGTCCACCCGGAGAGGCGAGATGGTGACTCTCCGAGAGCTGATAGAGGCTATCGGGGTAGACGCGGCTCGGTTCTTCCTTGTGATGCGTTCCCAAGACCAGACCCTCGATCTTGACCTCGACCTAGCGCGGCAGCAGTCTCAGGAGAACCCTGTCTACTATGTGCAGTATGCTCATGCCCGCATCGCGAGCATTCTGCGCAACGCTCCTGATGACTTGGCAGCCAAGGTCGACGAATCCTCCAAGATATTCGCCACTCCCTACGAGCGCGAGCTAATCAAGCGTCTGGAAAGTTTCTCCTCCATGGTCCAAGAGGCGGCTGAAAGGCGAGCTCCCCACAGAGTGGCTGCTTATGCTCAAGACCTGGCGGGGGATTTCCACGTCTTCTACAAACACTGCAGAGTCATCGGGGTCGAGCCAGGGACGGCGTCCTCACGCCTGGCCATTTGTCTGGTGACCAAAAGGGTAGTTTCCCGGTGCCTCGACCTCTTGGGCGTCGGCGCACCGGAGAGTATGTAGAGCGGAGGCCGCGATCCCTGAACTGCCAGAAGTAGAGACGATCAGGCGCCAGCTTGCCGAGGCCGTGACCGGCCTGCGGTTTGTGGCGGTCAAGGCGGTTGAGCCCGCCATGTTACGGGACTGTTCCGAGGACGATTTGCATGAGCAGCTACCCGGACGGGTCGTGCTCGAGGTCACCCGTCTGGGGAAGTTCATTGTCGCGAAACTGGACGGGGAGGGGGAGTATTGCTTGACACTGCATCTGGGAATGACCGGCCAGATTCTCCTTAGGCCAGGTGGCGACCTTGCGCCGCAACGTCACAGCCGGTTCCTGTTCATCTTGGAACATGTGGACGGTCGGCAAGATCTCATGGAGTTTCGCGACATACGGAAGTTTGGGCGGCTTCATCTTACGGCGGGAGGGCCCGCTCCACGGCTTTTCGCTCTTGGACCCGACGCCTGGATGGGCGACTGGGACGCGAAATACTTGGAGGAACGCCTTCGCGGCCGCAGAGCTCCTGTTAAGGCCTTTCTACTCGACCAAAGCAACCTGGCCGGCATCGGCAACATCTACGCTGACGAAACGCTTTGGTGGGCGGAATTGTCTCCTCTTCGGGAGTGCCGGGACCTTGACAGGAAGGAAATCCGCCGGCTGGCCACCGAGATCCGCGCGCGACTCGGGGAAGGAGTTCGTCGTCTGGGGTGTACCCTCTCTGACTTCGTCGACCTCCAGGGCAGGCCCGGGACTTTTCAAGCGACACTCAAGGTCTATGGCCGGCGGGGCGAGGAATGCATGCGATGCGGGAGCACAATCACTAGGGTCCTCATTGCCGGGAGAGGCACGTCGTTCTGCCCAGGTTGTCAGCACTAAGGAAAACAGCAGGAGAGGTCGGTGCCCGAGGGACCGCAAAAATAGCGAGCCCCGAGTGCACTCGCTTTGCATCTTCAACGGCTCTCACTTCGTCCCCGCTTCGCTGTACTCCGCGACCATTTACCTTCGCGTTTCCTCTGCGGGTCCCCTTGTAAGCTCCTCGGATGCTGCGTCTGAACTCTCGGGACTCTGGTGTCATTGTACTAGCCTCTCGATGTGAGTCAAGAGCGCGACGAAGCTTTTGCGAATGAAAAAAACCGCATCATGCGCTCATCTCGGGCGTACGTCACAATCCGCTGCTGGCGTACCAGTTGGAACATGATTCAGAGGCCGATCGCCGGTCTGCGGCCGCGGCTTGTCACTATGCTAAAATCCCGTGGTGCGCCGGGCCAGTGCGGCTCGTAAACCGTCTCCGAGCGGAGTTAACTCAGCTGGTAGAGTGCCAGCTTCCCAAGCTGGATGTCGCGGGTTCGATCCCCGTACTCCGCTCCATTTCTTTTTCCACTCTGGCCGCTGTCTTTGTTGCGCGTCCATTACCCCTGGGGGTACCATGAACCCAGAGGCATTGGATTTGAAGGGAGGCGCCGCATGAAATCAGGTGCGCAGGAGCCACCCAGCTCTGCGGTTGAGGGTACCGTTCGGCTTGTGAATCGGCTGGCCCGGGTAGAGGGTCAGGTTCGGGGGCTGCAGCGCATGGTCGAAGACGGTAAGGACTGTGAACAGATCCTCACTCAGCTATCTGCAGTGCGCTCGGCGCTGGATGGGGTCGGCATCAACCTTATCAGCCAACACATGAAGGATTGCCTCCACGATGAGATAGGTCAAGACATCGATCCCGTGGCCATGGAAAAGGCATTTGACCTCTTTCTCAAGTATGTGCGCTGCATGAAGTGAGCTGCCTGATAAGCCAGTCGATGGTCTGGCGGTGGATGCAGGGATCATGCTGAGCCGTGGTGTGAGTTCCCCCCGCTAAGGCGAGAAGCGTCGTGTCAACGGGCAGGCTCTGCGTGAGCAGCAGAGTGTGGGTAAATGGGACTACCTCGTCGTCGCGAGCGTGGATCAGGAGCACGGAGCATTTCACCGTTTGCGCCAGCACAAGGCAGTCCTGCTTCTCCAGGTAGTGCCGCAGTTTAGGGACGTCCCACCTGGTCTCATGGCTGCCTTCAGCCTCGGGAGCCTCCTCCCACTCATCCAAGGCATGAAGCAGGACAGGCTCGGTGGCCGGGCAGATCAATGCCATCGCTGCGAAGCAGGCGTGCGGAGCAGCCTTGAGGCCATAGAAGCCGCCCATGCTGGATCCCCGGTAACAGATGGCCTCAGGGTCGACAGCCGGATGTGCTCGCAAATAGGTGGCAGCAGCGTACAGATCCAGTTCGAGTGGACCGTCAACCAGGCCGTCGCTTTCCCCGTGACCCCGAAAATCAAGGCCTAGTACGGCGAAACCTCTCGAACAGGCTTCCTGGCAGAACTCCAGGTGGCGTGTCCTTCGACTGCCTGCCCCGTGTCCGACGATGAGCCCGGGGACTCCCGGGGTTGCGTCCCGAGCCGACCAGCCCGCGGCGTCGTCCGACGCACGCGGCAGATAGAGAGTCGCCGCCAGCTCTACGCTGGGACTTTCGCCGGGTGCCGCGGCTGACAATAGGCGGATGTCACTGCTAAGCATGGGACTGTCAGTTCGCCATTTTGCAGATACCCGTCTGCAGATGTTAGAAAAGGGTCGGTTGACTTGGCTCGAGTTCGAGAAAAGCCAGATAGGGGATATTGCGGAAGGCCTGTCTGAAGTCGAAGCCATAGCCGACGACGAAGTCGTCGGACACGGTGAATCCGCTGTAACGGACCGGGATGTCGACCAACCGCTGCTGCGGACGATCAAGGAGCGTGCAGACCTCCAGGCTGCCGGGCCGCCGGAGACTGAGGGAGCGAAGTATGTAGTGGAGGGTCAGGCCGGTATCGACGATGTCCTGGACCACCAAAACATCCTTGTCTTTGATGGGTTGGTCGAGATCCTTGAGAAACCGCACGGCCTTCTGGCCGGCATCGACGTGCTCCTTCAGATACGAGCTGATGGCGAGGAAGTCCATCTCCAATGGAAGGTCGATCGTGCGCACAAGGTCGGCCATGAACACGACTCCGCCCTTGAGTATCGAAATGAGTAGCAGCTCCCTGCCTCTGTAATCTTGGGTGATCTCTGCTCCGAGCTGGCTCACCCGCTCTGAAACCGTCGTAGCATCGAGAAAGACCTGGCCGACCCTGGCCCCGGCCTTCGCCTCGTAAGTCGACGGCTTTTGGCTGATCTCGAAGTCTTCTACAGGTTTTCTCACAATCCGTACTTCTGAGCGAGACGCAGGAAGTCCTTGCGATGCAGCCGGCCTTCGCCTCGTAAGTCGACGGCTTTTGGCTGATCTCGAAGTCTTCTACAGGTTTTCTCACAATCCGTACTTCTGAGCGAGACGCAGGAAGTCCTTGCGATACAGCAGCTTGATGCGTATGTCCGGATACTTCTCGCGAAGTTTGCGCACTTTGCGGTTCTTGACCGTCACGAGTGACTGCTTCATCTCCGTTACTTCAATGAAAAGATCGAGGTCAGGTAGGTAAAAGTCGGGCGTGAATGCTTCGATGATGTTTCCGTGCTCGTCCTGTTCCAGAACAAACGTCCGAGGTTCGTAATCCCAGGCGATCCTATAGTAGTCGAATAACTTGGCCGCTTCGAGTTCCGTCCGGGTTACGAAGGTTGGTTCCTTACTGCCCCGGAAGTACGAGAAACTGCGGGTTTCGTCAATCATCGTGGGTATGCATTCTACCAGCTTGGTATGTGTGGTAACGTACCGCTGATTCTGGTTTGGAGGCTACGTTGACCCACACGCTCGTTTATCCCATAGCGACTTCCCACAATGCTGCCGGCCATCTGGAGATCGATGGGTGCGACGTCGTCGAACTGGTTTCACAGCTTGGCACGCCCCTCGTCATGTATCACGAAGGGTCCATCCGAGATCAGTGCCGTCGGTACATGCAGGCCTTTTCGGAACATACCGACGATTTCGAAATCATCTATGCCAGCAAGGCTTTTTCGTCAGTGGCCGTGAACGAGCTTGTGCTTGAGGAGGGCTTGTCCGTCGACGTCTCCTCGGGGGGCGAATATCACATTGCGAAGGCAGCGGGGTTTCCTGCTAAGCGAATCTTCTTTCATGGGAACAACAAGACCCCGGACGAACTGCGATACGCCCTCACCGGCGGCGTCGGGTTCGTGGTTGTTGACAGCTTCCAGGAGCTCGATCTCTTGGAGGAGCTGGTGGCGGTCAGGGGTGAACAGCAGCGGATTCTACTGCGGATAACTCCAGGCATAGAAGCCCATACCCATTCGTACATTCAAACCGGCCAGGTTGACTCCAAGTTTGGCTTCGGGCTGGGCGATGGGGTTGCCGTGGAGGCAATTCGAAGGGCTCTTGCGATGCGGCATCTCATGCTGGTGGGACTGCACGCCCATATCGGGAGCCAGATCTTCCAACTGGAAGCCTTTCGCAGGGCCATAGAGATACTGGTGCGGCTCATCGGCGAAGCCAACGCACGGTTCGACTTCAATTGCCGGTATCTGAACATCGGCGGCGGCTTGGGCATCCGTTATGTCGATGAAGATATGCCGTCGTCCATCGGCGAGTACGCTGCCGTGAAAGTGGAGGGCGTTCGAAACGAGATGTCTGCGCTGCATCTGCCAATGCCACGAGTGCTCATCGAGCCCGGGCGGTCTATCGTGGGGAAGGCGGGTGTGACGGCGTACACCGTGGGTACTATCAAGGAAATCCCCGGGGTGAGGACATACATGAGCGTCGATGGCGGCATGAGCGACAACATTAGGCCCATGCTCTACGACGCGCAATATCAGGGCATGCTCGCCAACAAGGCCGACCAGCCGGCCGACACGACCGTGACCGTGGTGGGCAAGCACTGCGAAAGCACCGATGTACTCATCAAGGATGCTCGAATTGCCAAGCCAGAGCCGGGGGACGTTTTCGTCATGCCGGCAACCGGGGCATACTGCTACGCCATGGCCTCCAACTATAACGGAAGCCCCCGGCCCGCAGTTGTTCTCATCAACGGCGGACGGGCCAGGGTAATCATCGAGCGGGAATCGTACGGAGATCTGGTGGCCAAGCACCGTTCAATGCGAGATTAGGAGTACGGGTGAGCCAGAACAGGGTCGTTCGCGTGGGGCTTCTGGGCTTCGGAACCATCGGATCAAGCGTCTATCGCCTGGTCACCAACGAGCACGACCAGATCCTCGAGGGCACCGGTGTAGACCTGCAGGTCAAGAAGGTGCTCGAAATCGATGAAAGCAAGAAGCCCGCCGACGCCCCGGAGGACCTTTTCACCACTGATTTCGGGGAGATCGTCGAAGACCCCGAGATCGAGATCGTGGTCGAGTTGATCGGCGGCACTGGCGCGGCATTCACCTTCCTTGACACGGCCTTGCGCAAAGGCAAGAACGTAGTCACAGCCAACAAGCAACTCTTGGCGACCAAAGGTGAGGCATTGTTCACGCTTGCCCGGGACCTGGGTCGACATCTTCGCTTTGAGGCCTCAGTGGGCGGAGCGATCCCAATAATCAAGGTCATGCGGGAAAGCATGATCGCGGCCGAGCTGCATACCGTGTACGGCATCGTCAACGGCACGACCAACTACATCCTCACTCGAATGTACAACTGTGAGGGCGACTACGCCGATGTTCTCACGCAAGCCCAGAAACTCGGCTACGCCGAGGCTGATCCCACAGCGGATGTGGGCGGAGGCGATGCAGCCGCCAAGATGGCCATTCTCGGCTCTATCGCGTTTCATTCGCGGGTGACCCTCTCCGACGTGACGATGGAAGGCATCCAAAGCATCACGTTGGACGATGTTCGCTATGCCAAAAGCCTGGGCTTCGTGGTGAAGCTCATCGGCGCGGCGCGGCTGATAGAGGGCAGCGTAAGCGTCCGAGTGTTTCCGGCGCTGCTTCCTGTGGATCATCCGTTGTCCTCAATCAGCGGGGCGCACAATGCGGTGTTCCTGCAGGGCGATGCCATCGGTGAGATCATGTTGATGGGACCGGGTGCAGGAGGGATGCCGACCGCGACCGCGGTGGTGAGCGACATCGTCTCTATCGCCAACACGAAAGACGTGGGCTTCCTGCAGAGCTGCTCCTGCTACCGCAAGCTGCCTTTCTATCCGGCAGATGAGATGGAGTCCGCCTTCTTCATCAAGATGAACGTCGAAGATGTTTCTGGGGTGCTGGCGCAGATTGCGGCTGTGTTCGGGGCCCACAAGGTCTCCATCGAGAGCATGATTCAGAAGGGTCGGGGCGCTGAGGCCGAACTGGTTCTCATTACTCATCCGACCAAGGAACGGGACTTCTTCGCGGCCATCGGGGAGGCGAACAGGTTGTCCTGCTGCAAAAGCAAGCCGATGACGTTGAGGGTCTTGTGATGAATGGCCATGGCTCAGAGTCGTCGCTGGCGTCTCAGCCATTTGGAATCGTTGAACGGTACCGCGACCGGCTGCCTATCCGGCGGGAAACGGCCCCCGTGACACTCGGGGAGGGGTGCACACCCCTCGTCCCGGCAAAGTGGCTGAGCGAAGAGCTTGGATGTCGAGTGTATCTCAAGTTCGAGGGCGCCAATCCTACCGGTTCGTTCAAAGACCGGGGCATGACGGTGGCGATTACCCGAGCAGTTGAAGAAAAGGCGCATGCGGTCATATGCGCCTCGACCGGCAACACTTCGGCCTCCGCGGCTGCCTATGCTGCGCGCGCGGGCATGCGGTGTGTAGTCCTCATCCCCGAGGGAAAGATCGCTATGGGCAAGCTGGCCCAGGCTCTGATCCATGGGGCAGTCGCGATCGCCATACAAGGTAACTTCGACAAGGCCCTCGAGTTTGTCAAAGAGATCTCGTCGCGCAAGCCGCTTACCTTGGTGAACTCAGTGAATCCCTATCGAATCGAGGGGCAGAAGACGGCTGCCTTCGAAATTGTCGACAGGTTGGGTGAAGCCCCCGCGATGCTGGCCATTCCTGTGGGAAACGCAGGCAACATAACGGCTTATTGGAAGGGTTTCCAGGAATACAAGAACGATGGAATCGCGGAGCGTCTCCCTGTCCTTTGGGGATTCCAGGCCGCCGGGGCGAATCCCCTTGTGGTGGGCCACCCGATCGAGAAGCCAGAGACCGTTGCAACCGCTATCCGCATCGGCAATCCGGCTCGAGGCGAGGAAGCTCTCGCTGCGGCCAGGGAGTCCGGCGGGGTCATCAGGGACGTCACCGATGAGGAGATCCTGGCCGCGCAACGGATGCTGGCCCAGAAGGAAGGGGTGTTCTGTGAGCCGGCTTCGGCGGCAAGCGTAGCCGGTCTGCTCAAATACGGGGGCACTGGGCTGCCGAAAGGTGATTTGCTGGTTGCGGTTCTAACGGGTCACGGCTTGAAGGACCCGCAAACGGCGATAGACGAGTCGCGGCCTATTATTCACTGCCCAGCGGAATTGGATGCTGTCGAGGAAATGATCGCGACCGCGAAGTAGGGGCGCTCACGATGGAGAGCAAAGCCCGTTCCTGCCTGATCGCGCACCTCTCCGACCTTCACACCGGGTCGCAGTATTTCGTGTCCAACCTCCTGGACCGGGCTTTGGTGGAGGTGAACGAGCTCCAGCCGGATATCGTCGTTGTGACCGGCGACCTCACCAACATGGGCTACCGACAGGAGTTCAGGGAGGCCCGCGAATACATCGACCGGCTGACCTGCCCCGATATCCTCGTGGTGCCGGGCAACCATGATAGCCGCAATGTCGGCTACGCGCACTTCGAGCGCCTCTTCGCCAGCAGGGAAGCCGTCATCCGCAAGAGTGGGGTGACCGTTGTCGGGGTTGACTCGACCGAGCCCGACCTCGATAACGGCCGCATTGGGCGGCATCGGTACCCGTGGATCCGAGATTCGTTCACGCAGCAGCCGTATGACTTCAAGGTGTTTGCCCTGCATCACCATCTTCTGCCGATCCCTGGCACGGGGAGAGAACGGAACATAGTCAACGATGCGGGAGACGTGCTGGAAGTGCTCACCGGCTGCGGCGTGGGCCTGGTCCTGTCAGGTCACAAACATGTGCCTTATGCCTGGCGGTTGGAGAATATGTTCGTAGTGAATGCCGGCACCGTGGCTACTCTTAGGCTGCGTGGCGACACCAAGCCCTGTTACAACCTGGTTAGGATTGAAGGTGATCAAGTCACCGTGACGCGGCAGTACCCCTTTCATGGGGGTGAGGTAATCATAGAATTCGATGCCCGCTCTTGTGCATATGTAAAACGCGATGAAGGCGCGGAGACACAAAGCTGTGGCGTTGAGGGAGCTCTTCCGGGATGAGTCCTCCCAGGCGGGCGGTGGCTCTCATCGATGGGGAGCACTACCCCGCGGTTGTGGTCGATGCCTTGGCCCAGGCCTCAGATAGGTTCGAATTTCGCGCAGCCCTCTTCCTTGGGGGCACAGAGAAGATCACAACGATGACCCTGGAGACTTCAGCTGAAGAGGTCTACGGCCTGCCTGTATTGTTCAATTCAGACTGGGACAGAGGCCTCAGGAGTCTGATAGAGCAATATCGTCCCGAGGCCGTCGTTGACCTAAGTGATGAACCGGTGCTAGGATACGAAGAGCGATTCAGGCTAATCAGCCTATGCTTGGCTGAAAGAGTCGTCTACATTGGTTCGGATTTCCACTTCAACCCCACAAGCAGCGACCGCCTGTGCGTCAGTCCTTCACTTTCGATCATCGGTACAGGCAAGCGGGTGGGGAAGACCGCAATCAGCGGGTTCGTAGCCCGGACACTGAAGTCAATCGTCCTGGCGGAGAGGGGAACTTCGGGACTCGTTTTGGTGGCCATGGGTCGGGGAGGTCCGCCCAGGCCCGAGGTTATCGATGGAGCAAAGACCGGCCTCGCGGTGGCGGACTTGCTCGCATGGAGTCGTCAGGGGCGGCATGCCGCCTCGGACTGCTACGAAGACGCGGCGCTGAGCGGCCTACTCACCGTGGGTTGCTGGCGTTGCGGCGGCGGGATGGCCGGAGAGCCGTTTGCCTCGAATGTTGTGGAAGGGATCCGGGTGGCGAACTCTCTGGATCCCGGGTTTGTAATACTCGAGGGTAGTGGGGCCTGTCTTCCCCCGGTGGGAACGGATGCCAGGCTCGTGGTTTGTGGGGCGCAACAGCCAACGGAGTACGTGGGTGGGTTTCTCGGGGCCTATCGGCTTCTGACAAGTGACGCCGTTGTCGTCACCATGGCAGAGGAGCCGCTGGCGACCCGCGAAAAAGTCCGTGCCGTTATGGACGCGGCGAGAAAGGTCAAACAAGATTTGACGGTGATCCCAACAGTCTTCAGGCCGAAGCCGGCGGAGCAGGTGAGCGGGAAACGGGTTGCTTTCTTCACCACGGCTCCGGCGGTGCAGGCGGATCTGCTCAGGCGCTATCTGGAGGAGCATTTTGAATGCCGGGTGGCGCACATCTCCGTGAACCTATCGAATCGCGTCGCCCTCGAACGAGATTTGTCCAGGTTGGATTGGGCCCGGCTCGATGCGGTGCTTACGGAGATCAAGGCCGCGGCCATCGACGTGGTTGCAGAGG
>JAMDEO010000081.1 GCA_023483915.1 Actinomycetota bacterium | reverse complement strand
TTACGTCCGGCTGCACGCTGCTCCCGCTCACCCCGGCGATGGTTCGCAGTTCAATGACAGCTTCAGCCAATCGCAGGCAGGGATCGAGCGCACGTAGATCGCCTAGCCCAGTCCGTAGCTCGTACGGTATGAGGGGGCCGTTTAGAAGACGCCACGTTTCGCGGCGTTGCAGAGCAACCTGGCGTTCCATATATGCCATGATAGCGCCGGCCACCATCGAAGAGATCGCGAAGTTACGGCATTTCGCCGGTGGAGATGCCTGTCCGAGCCCACGGGCCCGTAGGGCGAGCGCTTGGTACAGGTGTGAGGTGGCAGCCGTGCTGGCCGCGCGAGCGGTGGAGGACGCCCTGGCGCAGGCCACAGTCGAGGACTTCTCTGCCCACAGGGCGGCCAAGATGAAGCGAGGCAAGGGCATCGCCGGCGCCCTGTACTCCATGACCCCGCCTGGGTTCCCGAACCCCTGCGCGGTTAACATGCAGATGCGCGAGGACGGCAGCGTAGTCGTGCAGATCGGTATCACCGAGATGGGGCAAGGATCGCAGACGGTCCTCACCCAGATGACCGCTGAGGCACTAGCCGTCCCGTTTGACCAGGTGACGGTCTACCCGGCGGACACCGGGATGACCCCCTATGATTTCGGGACCGTCAGTTCCCGAGGGACCTTCGTCGGTGGCAACGCTCTGTTGAAAGCGGCTGCCCAGGTCAAGGACGTTCTGTTCGACGCCGCGTCGGCAAAGCTGGGAGTGAGCAAAGAGGATCTGACTCTCGAGGCCGGCTTCGTGAGGGACATCCACGACCCGGAACGGCGCATGGCCATAGGTGAGGCGGCTCGGTTCGCGCATTTCGCACTGAAGAAGCTCGCGATGGGTTCCGCCTACTACTACCCCAAGAGCAGTGCCGCTGGGGAGAACATGCAGGGTGAGGTCATCGCCGCCTTCTACTACCACGCGACTGTGGCGGAGGTCGAAGTCGACACCGAGACCGGGCTGGCCGAGGTCACCAAGCTCTACGCGGTGGTCGACTGCGGAAAAGCCGTGAACCCATCGTTGGTTGAAGGTCAAGTGCAGGGCGGCGCGTTGCAGGCCGTGGGCTGGGCCCTGCGCGAAGACGGTCACCCGGGGCTAATCGATTCGAATGGTCCCCCGCAGAACTACAATCCGGAATTCATGCCGGTCGATCTGGAGACCTACGCGATCGCTACGTCCATGGACATGCCCGAGATCCACGCAGGCTATGTGGAGGTCCATGACCCAGAGGGTCCATTCGGCGCCAAAGCGGCCGGCGAAATCTCGGCCAATAGCGGCGCACCTGCAGTGTTCAATGCCATCTATGACGCCGTGGGGATCCGCTTGGTCGACATGCCAGCCACGCCGGAGAAGATCCTCTGGGCCCTCCAGCATAAGGCTCAGGCCGAGCAAAGCACGGGCCGGGCGTTAGAAAGTGGGGGAAGATGAAGCACGCGATACGCTTCGTATTGAACGGAGAGGAACTGGCAGTGGAGATCGACGTCGGCCAGACCCTCCTCCAGTTGCTCCGTGATCAACTGCACGTCACCAGCCCGAAACGTTCTTGCGAGCAAGGTGAGTGTGGGGCCTGCACGGTCATACTGAATGGCAAGGCGGTCAACTCTTGCCTGGTTCTGGCCGTCGCTGTGAACGGGAAGGCGGTGGAGACCGTGGATGGTCTGGAGAGAGACGGACTCCATCCGCTCCAGAAACACTTCCAGGAACTCTCGGCCAGCCAATGCGGCTACTGCACGCCGGGCATGCTCATGGCGGCTAAGGCTCTCCTCGATTCGAATCCGAACCCCACCCACGAGGAAGTCAAGGAGGGTATGTCCGGGAACATGTGCCGGTGCACAGGGTATGTCAGACCGGTGGAAGCGGTATTGGCGGCAGCCCGAGAAATGCGCGACTCGACTTCCTAGAGCAAATGAGGGAGGACTGAACATGGGCCTTACAGAAGTCGGGAAGCGTCGTCCCAGAATCGATGCGCACGACCAAGTAACCGGCAAGGTGCAGTACACCAACGACCTGTACTTTCCGGGGATGCTCTACGCCAAGCCACTGCTCAGCACAGAGCATCATGCCCGGATCGTCGAGCTGGACACCACTGCCGCCGAGCGTCTTCCAGGAGTCAGGGCGGTTGCTACTGCGAAGGATGCCCCCGACAACATCAATGGCCTGATCATCCCCGATCAGCCGGTGTACGCCGATGACAAAGTACGGTACCGGGGTGAGGTCGTCGCTCTGGTGGCTGCGGAGACGGAGGAGATCGCCCAGGAGGCGGCGGAGCTCATCAAAGTCGGATACGAGCCGCTGCCCGCGGTTTTCGATCCCAGGGAGGCTTTGGAGCCCGGCGCACCCATCATCCATGAAGAGGGGCAAGGCCACTGGTGCAAGGGCAACCAGGTCCTGCCCCACGGCCACGAAACCTTTTTGCTTGTGCACGGCGATGTTGAGAAGGGTTTCCGCGAATCCGATCTCATCGTGGAGCAGACCTTTGGCACTTCGGCGCAGCGTTGTGCCCCGATCGAGCCGCATGCATTCATAGCCAAACCGGAAGGGCCTGACCGCATTACCATAATCGGCAACACCCAGATGCCCTTCTGGCATCAGCCCGCCATAGCCAAAGCTCTGCGGTTGCCGCTCAACAGGGTGCGCGTGCTGACCGCTCCCATAGGTGGTGCTTTCGGCCAGAAGAACAACATCACCATCGAACCGAACCTCGCCATCCTTGCCATGAAAGCGGGTCGTCCGGTCAAGTGGGCCCTGACGACCGGTGAGGATTTCCGCTACTCATCGACGAAGATCCCCGTCTATCACACCTACAAGATGGGTCTGAAGTCTGACGGCACTTTGGTGGCTATCGATCGCAAGCACGTCGGGAATACGGGAGCATACGCGTCGACGACCATGATCACCATGGGTAAGTGTACCTTCATAGGCTCAGGTCCCTACCGGATCCCCCATCAGCGCGCCGAGACCTGGGTGGCCTATACGAATAAATGTCAGAGCGCGGCTTTCCGGGGGTTCGGCATGTCGCAGCCCACCTTCGCGCTGGAGTTGATGATGGACATGGTCGCTGAGAAGCTGGGTATGGACCCGCTGGAGTTTCGTCTGAAGAACACCATGAAAGATGGAGACCGCGCCGGGACCGGCCAGGTGATGCGCGCTGTCGGCATGGACGCGTGTCTCAAGAAAGTGGCAGAACTGAGTGGTTGGGGAGAGTAGGCTCGCGGCTATTCCCGCGCAAACCGGCAGACCGCTGGCTCTGGTAAAAGGAGCCGGTGATCTGGCATCCGGCGTGGCCGTGCATCTCGTGCGGGCCGGGTTCCGAGTGGTAATGACCGAAACTGCTCATCCGACAGCGGTTCGCCGCGCGGTAGCTTTCGCAGAAGCCGTCTATGAGGGCCGAATGACTGTCGAGGGTATTCAAGGGATCCTCTGCAGAGGCGAGGACGAGGTCCACCGGCGACTCGCGGAACCGGGGATTCCCGTGCTTGTGTTGGTTGATCCCCGGGCGCAGGTCCTAGCGGCGTTGCAGCCAGAGCTCGTGGTGGACGCCATCATGGCCAAACGGAACCTTGGCACCCGCATGGAGGACGCTCCGGCGGTGATAGCTTTGGGTCCAGGTTTCATTGCAGGCAAAGATGCACACGCCGTCATCGAGACAAAGCGCGGCGTCACTCTGGGCCGCGTCATTACTCAGGGCGGGGCCCTCCCAGACACAGGCGTTCCAGGCGAGCGGTGCGGTTTCACCAACGAGCGCGTGCTGCGATCCCCCGGACGAGGCATCTTCTTCTCCTCGAGACAGATCGGTGACCGCATCAAACGGGGCCAAGTGGTTGGGCGGGTCAATGACCTGCCCGTGGAATCGGCAATCGCCGGGGTGCTTCGTGGAATCCTGCGCTCTGGCCTTTCTGTTTGTCCGGGCTTCAAGCTCGGCGACGTGGACCCCGCCGGCGACCGGAGACTATGCTTCCGTCTGTCCGACAAAGCTTGTGCGGTTGGAGGTGCGGCAGGAAGGGCAGCATGCTCATTGCTCGGAGTCAGAATGCCGAGCGGAGCTTGGGGGGACGAGGCGGCGAGGCGCGAAGCGGCGATGGACGGGGCGACCATTGTATTCCACGGTCTTCGACAATCTATCTGACTGCCTTGCGATAGAGCCTGGCGGGCTTCTGGGTTTCGTCGGTGGGGGAGGAAAGACCGGGTGCATGCAGTTGCTCGCGGAGGAGCTGCGAAGGCGGGGCCGATCGATTGTTGCGACGACAACCACCGCGATGTTTGCTCGTGAACTGGAGGCCGTGGGATCGCTGGTGCTTGAATCTGGGCTGGCCGCCCTGCGAACCGGAGTTGAGGGCGCTATAGGACAACTGGGCTCACTTGCTCTTGCTCGAGAGAATAGGGGCGACGGAAAGGTCGGGGGCCTGCCTCCGGAGTGGATAGATGATCTTTGGGCTACGTCGCATGCGGACTACTTCTTGGTGGAAGCGGACGGAAGCCGGGGGAAGTCGCTGAAGCTGTTCGGTCAACATGAACCGCGGGTACCCTCGCTGGCCACCACGATAGTACAGGTGGCCGGGCTCGACGCGCTGGGAGCTCCACTCACCGACTTTAATGCCCACCGGAGTGGTCGAGTCGCTCAATTCCTCGGTTGTGAACTCGGAGCTACAGTAACCGCGGATATGTTCTCGCGGATACTCGATGAGCAATCTCGCGTTCTTCAGTCACGTTGGCCAAACGCCCGTGTCGTCATGTACCTCAACAAAGCGGACGATCTCCACAAAACAGACGATCTCAGCAAAGCCGACGACCGCCATCTCCGGCGGGCGGGTCCCACGCCGGCGATCGGCCTCCTTGTGGAGTCCCAAGGTCGGGCAAACAATCCAGGACCTGCCGCCATCGTTGTCGGTAGTCTGAGGAACAGGAGTTTCCTGCGTGTTGACGCCCATTGTCTCAGCCATAGTGCTTGCCGCGGGTAGCGCCAGCCGAATGGGCGAGCCGAAGCTTGCCCTGCCCCTCGGTACGCGCTCGGTCATACAGTGGGTAGTGGACGCGGCGCTGAGGTCCAGCGTGGCCGAGACCCTGGTTGTTGTCGGACACGACGAGGACGTGGTGCGCAAACAACTCGAAGGCCTCCCGTTGACCATCGTCTCCAATCGAGACTATGCTGCCGGGATGAGCTCCTCGCTCGGTGCGGGCATTCGCGCTATGCGAGCAGACTCCGACGCTGCCATCTTCCTCCTGGGCGACCAACCCTTCATTTCCGTGGAGATGCTCGACAGGCTCATCCGCCGCTTTGCAGAGACACGAGCGAGGGTGGTTCGCGCAGCGTTGAACGGACACCCATGTCACCCGGTTCTCTTCAGCGCAGTACTGCTTCCCGAGATCCTTGACGAAAGCGGGGATGTGGGCGGACGCGAGGTAATCAAACGCCACCTGACAGGCCAGGTTCTGGTTCCCATGGAAAACCAGTGGGAGACCCTTGATGTCGATACCCCTTCGGATTACGCGGCGGCGCTGAGCCTCAGTACTGTCACAATGGATCCTGCGGACACGTGAAATAATGCGTTCACCCAATATCTAGATCAGAAATGTGAGTGAAATTATAATTTCGCTTCTGCACTGTGGGAGGAATAGATGAGATTCGAGTATTTGACCCCCGCGACACTCAAGGAGTGCGTTGGCCTGCTCGGAGAGCTTGGAGGGCGGGCGAAGATCATTGCCGGAGGCACGGACCTCATGCTCAACGCCCGCTCTCGTCTGATCGATCCCGAATATGTGATTGACATTACCGGCATACCGGAGTTGGGCCGGATCATGGACGACCAGGGGGGAGCAAGGATTGGAGCCGCGGTTACCGTTCGGGACGTATCTGTGTCGCCTTTCGTCAAGCAGAGCTACCCGCTCCTGGCCACTGCCTGCAGCCTGATTGGCTCCGTCGGCATCCGCAATGTGGCGACGATTGGAGGAAACGTTTGCAGGGCTTCTCCCTCGTCGGAGTGCTCGCCCCCGCTGCTCTGCCTTGACGCATCGGCAAAGATCGTCAGCCCCAGGGGAGAGCGGACCATCCGGCTGGACGAGTGCTTCTTGGGCCCTGGGTGCACAACCCTCGCCCCAGATGAGCTGCTGTGTGAGATTCAAATCCCACCCAGCAACCCTGGCACCAGAAGTGTCTACCTGAAGCACAGCCAGCGTGGGAGTATCGATCTTGCCATTGTCGGTATAGCTGCATTGGCGGTCCTCCAACCCGATTCAGAGGTTTGTGAAGAGATCCGTGTAGGCTTGGGCGCGGTGGCGCCGACGCCGATAAGGGCCCACGCCGCCGAGAAGCTACTCGCGGGCCACGCCCTGGAAGACGGAAACATCGCCGCCGCTGCGCAAGCGGCCGCCGATGAGTCGCAGCCGATATCGGACGTCCGGGCCTCCGCCGACTACCGCAGGGAGATGGTTAGAGTGTTTGTTACCAGGGCGCTTCGAGAGATAAGGGGACGGCGATGAGAAGGCCCATTGAACTAAGCGTCAACGGAGTAACTGAAGAGGTCTATGTCGAGCCCTGGTGGACTCTGGCTCGCGTACTGCGCGATGAACTGGGCCTCACCGGCACCAAGGTCAGTTGCGAGACCGGTGACTGCGGCGCCTGCACGGTCAACATCGACGGGAGAGCGGTGCGCAGTTGCATATACCCGGTGATGAAGGCGGTGGGCAAGAAAATCGTGACAATCGAGGGCCTTAGCGGCGAGGACGACTCTCTCCACCCGCTCCAGCAGGCCTTTCTGGATCACTTTGCCGTACAGTGCGGTTACTGCACGCCGGGAATGGTGATGAGCGCCAACGCGCTGCTGCAGGAGAACCCTCATCCCACCGAGGCGGAGATCAAGGAGGGGCTCAAAGGCAACCTCTGCCGCTGTACCGGCTACAACAAGATAATCCAGGCCGTTGCGGCGGCTGCGTCGGCGTCCGCGCCTAATAAGGAGAACTGAAGATGGCTGAGTTCGCCTACGTTGGCAGGAGCGTCCCCAAGGTTGACGCCCGCGCCAAAGTGCTTGGGAAGACCAAATTTGTATCCGAAGAAGGCATCGGATTTCCCGGCATGCTCTATGGAAAGGTCCTCTTCAGCCCGCATGCGCACGCAAGGATTGTGAAGATTGACACATCCAAGGCCGCTGCTGTTCGCGGCGTGCGCGCCGTGCTGACCGGCAAGGACGTCCCTGAGACCCGGGTGGGAATGCTCATCGATGACAGGCATATCCTGTGCCGCGAGATCGTCAGATTTGTGGGCGATCCGGTGGCATGCGTCGCAGCCGAGAGCGAGGACGCGGCCGCGGAAGCCGTGCGACTCATCGAGGTGGAATACGAGATTCTGCCGGCGATCTTCGATGCCGAAGCTGCGATGGCCCCGGACTGCCCAGTGGTTATCCATCCCGATCTTCCCGCCTACAATCGGCCCTTGTACGCGTATATGGGGAAGGATCTTCCCGGTCCAAACGTGCACACGCATCACAAGGTCCGCAAGGGGGATGTTGACAGAGCCTTCGCAGAGGCAGATTTCATCGTCGAGAACCGGTACGAATGCGATCGCATCACGCATTGCCAGATGGAGCCATACAACTCCGTTTGTTACCCACAGACCGACGGAACTGCAACCGTTTGGACTTCCGCGCGCCTACACGAAACTCACGACCCACTTCTACAGGCTTTCGGATTGAATCCCAGCCAGTTGCGCACTCGGACCAGTTATCAGGGCGGCATGTTCGGCATGATCGGCCGGCCGGAGCGGTTCACCCTGCTGTTGGCGCAGAAGACCGGACGGCCGGTCAAGATGGTCTACACCCGGGAGGAGAACTTCATCGAAGGTCTTAACCGGCTGGCTGAGATCGTCTACGTCAAAGATGGGCTCAAGAAGGACGGGACGATCGTCGCCCGTGAGATCAAGGGTATCGTCAACACCGGAGCCTACACGCATCACGGGCCGCTGGTCATACGGAACGGCGCGTTCCACGCGTCGCAATATAGGCTCCCGAACTATCGCTGGGATGCCTATGGCATCTACACCAATACGCCGGCATGCGGGCCGCTGCGTGGATTTGGCAGTGCCGAGGTTATCTGGGCGACCGAGCAGCACATGGACCTCGACGCCCGGGCAGTCGGCATGGACCCCATCGAGTTTAGGCTCCTCAACACGCCCGATGCGGGGGAGAGAGATGTTCGGGGAACCCTTGTCACCTGTATCGGGGCCAAACGCTGTCTCAAGATAGTGAGCGACCGGATCGAATGGGGTGAGCCTTCGGACCAACCTGCGGAAAGCCACATCAAGGTGGGCAAAGGCATTGCCCTGGCAAACAAGTACTCAATGGCCGACACTGCTTCCTCCGTCATCCTCGATATGAAGCCCGATGGCGTTCTCGAGATCTCTCACGGGGGCGATGATTGCGGACAGGGCCTGAACACCGTTCTTACCCAGATCGCGGCCGAGCAGTTTTCCGTACCGATGGAGATGGTCCGCATAGTCTGGGGGGATAGCTGGCGTTCCCCCTATGATTTTGGCACGGCCTCCAGTCGAAGCACTCTTTACATCGGCAATGCGCTGATCAAGGCCTGCGACGACGCGAAGAGGCAGATTCGCGAATTGGCTGCCAAGAAGCTGGGGATGGACGATGGGGACATCGAGGTCGGCAAAGGTGGGTTCTGGCTGCGAGACAATCCCGAAAAGGTGTTTCCCATGTCGTTTCTCTCTTTGGCCAACCATCCCGAAGCGCGCGGCACTGTGAAGGGGGCCACGTGTCTGGAGGAATCGGCCGGCATCAGGGGCACGGGCGTGTTCTGGGGGCACCCGGGGGCGGAAGATCCTGAAACCGGGCAAGGCGAACGCCTCGCGATCAGCTACTCCTACGGCGCGCAGGCCGCCGAGGTGGCGGTTGACACCGAAACCGGGGTGGTGAAGATTCTCCGCCTGTACTCTGCGTTTGATACAGGAAAGACCATGCATCCCACTATGTGCGAAGCCCAGCACGAAGGCGGGATGGTCCAAGGTATCGGCTCAGCCTTGTACGAAGGCTTCATATTCGACGAGGCGGGGGTTCTCATGAACCCCAACCTGCACGACTACAAAGTATGCAGTACAGGCGACGTTCCAAGTGGGGACGATCTCTGGGTAGCTTTGGTTGAAGATCCGCACCCCGAAGGGCCCTATGGGGCAAAAGGCACTGGGGAGTCGGCCATGTGTCCCACCGCATCGGCTGTCGCGAACGCCATCTACAACGCGGTTGGCGTCCGGCTGACGCAGCTTCCCATGACTCCTGAGCGCGTTCTTGCCGCACTGAAGGAGCAAAGGGGCGACTCGCGAACCGACGCGGCTACATAGCCCAGAGCGACTGCCGCAGGCCGGCGAGCTAGCCCGGCTGCTCCACGAGCACTTCCACCAGACGGGGCTCGCCGGAGGCGATGGCGTCCTGCAGAGCATCGCCGAACTCGTCGGGATGAGCAACCTTCTGGGCGACGACGCCCATGGCTTGGGCGAGCATGGTGAAGTCTATGACTGGGTAGTCGAGCTCCATGCCCACGTGTTTCTCGCTAAGAGGGTAGGGACCAAGAACGGCGGCGCGCACCAGCTTGACTTGGCCGTAAGTCGCGTTGTTGGTTATGACGTAGGTCACGGGAATTTCGTAGCGTGCGGCCGTCCACAGGCTCTGCATCGACCACCCGGCACCGCCGTCCCCCACGATCGCAAGGACGTCCTTGTCGGGCATTCCCAGCTTGACCCCAAGCGCCCCGGGGAGGCCCCAGCCGATACTGCCACCCTTGCGCGAACGGAAGAAGCTTCGCGGCTTGGTGAGTCTGAGCGTCCTCCTGAGCACGGCCGAGGCCGACCAGCACTCGTCGACCACTACGGTGCCCGGCCCCACGCATTTGTCGATCTCGGTCATAAGCCTGGGGATCCGAATAGGGAGGCCGAGTTGCCCGGCCTCCAAACGCGCATAAAACTCCGCGTCAGACGCCGATTTCTCCTCTGCAATGCGCCGCGCCCTTTCGCTCGCTCGTTCGCGCGCCTCAGTCGGAAGGTCGGCGGCCAGCGCTGCGTTCAACTCCTTTAGCGTGACCCGGATGTCGCCCTGCATCGCGCAATCTGTGGGCAAGTTCTTGCCTAGTTCCCAAGGATTGTCGTCGATGTGGATGATCTTCACATCTTGGGGAACGGAAGCCTCTGGGATCAAGAACCCCTCAGCGAACATCGAGCAGCCGATTCCGACCAGGACATCCGTGTCGGCGAACATTTGCACTGCTCGGGGGCCGGTCGGGTCGAGATCTCCCAGATACTGGGGATGGGTCACCGGGAAGTTGACGTCCGCCATCCAAGATTGAAAGACTCTAGCCCCGATGATCTCGGCAAATGCGATAACTTCGGTCAACGCATCGGCGCGGGACACACCGCTCTCGACCATGATGAGCGGGTTGTTCGCTCCCTCGAGGATTTCAACCGCGCGGTCCAACGCGGCGCGGTCCGGTCTGATGCGCGCGAATACCTGGGTATTGCGCTTGTAGTCGAAGTCCAATTCCTGGGCAAGCACATTCTGCGGTATCGAAACGAGGACTGGGCCAGTCGGCGGCTGGAGGGCCATCTTGAACGCCCTTTGAAGAACCAGCGGGATGTCTTGGGCGTGTGTGATCTCAGTTGCCCACTTGGTATGGGGCTTGGCTATCGCGACAATGTCACCCGAGAGATGTGGATCGTGCTGAAGGAGTCGGGTGTCATTCTGGCCGCAAGTCACGACGAGGGGAACGCCCCCCAGAAAGGCGTTATATAGCATGGGCGTAGCGGCCGCCACCCCGGATGCGGTATGAAGATTCAGGAAACCCGGCCGCCCGGTGGCTCTTGCGTACCCTTCGGCCATGCCGGCACAGACCACCTCATGCAGGCCGAGAACGTAATGGATATCCGAGGCCCGCTCCAATGCATCCATGAAGCGGATCTCCGTTGCCCCGGGAATCCCAAAGACATACTCAACGCCCTCGCCGCGGAGCACTTCAAGGAGGGCCTGGCTACCGGTTGTCCTCATAGTACGTGGTCCGTCCTCTACGTAGTGGTGGTCCTCAGGTTGATCTAGATCAGTGTGACTATCGTCTGGACGTAGTTCCTCCAGCCCGAGATGCATGTCTTGCTGCCCTCGATCCAAATGGCAGTGTCCGGGTAGCGGTCGTACTCGGGGGGGAGGACCATGCCGCGCAGGAATGTCGCCTTGTTTCCGGGGTCCGTGGTCGAGACCAGCGGATAGCTCCCCTCCTCGTACCAACAGTCTCCCGGGAGTCGATTGTCCGCGCATTCGCCTTTTTCCGACTCCACGCGAAGCTGCCCGTCGATCATGCAGCGGATTCCCGAGCCTGGATGGCTGTGCAGACCGGTGCTGCCCTGGTTATCAGTGATAGAGTCCAGGCGTAAGAGCCACTTGGAGGTCGGAACAAGCTCGAACATCCTGATGCGGCGGGACATCCGCAGACGAGAGGTGACTCCTTCTCCGCCGGCGAAGTTGTTCGGCTCGACGGTTCGTACCAGCTCCCAGCGCCATACCTTGGCCCCTGCGGCCCCGGCTTCGATATCCAGGGTGTCCCGCGCGTAGGCGGCGGTGTCCTTCTCCATGGCCGACCCGTTCACGATGGCAGACCCATCGAAGATGTAGACGTTGCAGTGCTGGGCCTCCAGAGCACAGGCTGCTTTTGCTCCCGGATTGAAGGTGTCGTGGTAAAGCCTGAGTGTGTACATACTGACTCTCCTTTGTTTGCTGATAAACCACGGAGGAAAAGATCACCCGCCGGCCGCACTCGCCCGATAGCCGAAGTATGCTGAGAGGGAGGCTGCCTGTTCTTTCACGGCATCAACAAGCGAGCGCTTCTCGTTCTCGCCGAAACGCCCAGGAGGCACGATCACTCCGATCGAGGCTATGACGCCTCCGACCTGATCGTATATGGGAGCCGCCACGGCGCAGGTCCCAACCGTGCGTTCCTCGAAATCAAAGGCAATCCTGTCTCGTCTAACCTGTTCAAGCTCTCGTGAAAGCGATTCCGGGTCGGTCGGTTTGTGGGGTGCCGGCAGGTGGAGGGGTGCCTGAAGCATGCGCTCGAGCTCCGCTGGCGACATGTGGGCCGCAAAGACCTTGCCGTGCGCGCTGGCAGTGTACCCGACGATGCGGCCCGGCGCGAGCTGTGGCTTGAAGGGGCGACGCGCTGGTATGCCGTCGACCTCGACCGCGACTCCATCGACTTCCACCGCGAGGGAAATCGTTTCCCCAGTTCTCCTGCTGAGCTCTTCGAGGTGGGGGCGCGCGACCCGAACGAGGTCTGCGTGACGTTCATAGGAGAGGCGGGTCGCTGCCATGATCGCGGGTCCGAGGTGGTACCTGTTTGTGGTGCGATCACCGACCAGATAGCCGGAGCTCTCGAGCGTTCTGGCCAAGCGGTACACGGTCATCCGGGGGAAGCCCGTGCGGTATGCCATCTCATCCACGCTCAACTCGGGGCTGATGGTGTCAAACAGGTTGAGAACGGCCAGTCCCTTGGTCAGGGCCTGAACCATCAAGCGTTCCGGACCACCGTGGGCGTCGCTATCAGTTGAACTGGAAGGGCGTCGGGCAGATATCCTTCGTGCCATCGATTCACATTCCTCAATTTGCGCCCCAAGCGTCGGCTGCTTGGGAGTGCTTTTCCGGCGATTATAGCGAAATAACTACGTCATCTGGGAGGCTAGTGCAGCATGATTACGAAATCATACTTTCGCTGAGCCACTATCGGGGCGTGCCGGCGCCACACCGCTCTCGCTCTGACTTCGCATGTCCCGATGTTGGCGCTTTCGGCTCCGGTGTCGGTCGTTGACCGTATTAAGAGACCGATGATATGCTGTCCGATAATAAGACGAAATTGTCCGATAAACGAACACCAGCTAGAGACCGTGCCAAATCAATCCCGACACGCACAGGGGGGCTCTCCAGATGGAAGAATGGATGATGCAGGGCAAGCCGGCCCTCATCCTTATCCACATGCAGCACGCGATTACCGATCCTGAGGGAACAGTCGCACACCTGCACGCCAAAGCCACCTGGGAGTCTGGGATCATCCCTAAGCAGCAGGCTTTGCTCAAGGCCTTCCGCGAAAAGGACATGCCTGTCATTTATGTGAACTCCATGCATCCGGTGGATGCCGCCGAGAAGATGTCGCCCTATGGGCGCTTCTACAACGTGATTCGTAACTCGCGGGTGAATGAGCCGGGCACCAAAGATGTCGAGGTACTTTCGGCAGTGGCCGATCTGCCGGGTGAACCGGTCATTGGTAATTTCATGTTCGGCATCTTCTCGGGGAATACCGGAGGCGACCTCGGGCAGATCTTGGCCGACGCCGGCGCCGACGTCCTCGTGCTCTGCGGGGTAGCCACTGGGATGGCCGTGATGACTGCGGTTGTGCAAGCCGCCGATATGTTCTACAAAGTCATCGTCCCGAGTGATGCTTCCATCGACGGCAATCAGGCCATTCACGACGTGGCGATGAAAATGATCATCCCGGCGATGGCGCTGGTGACGACCACCGAAGACGTTATCGCCCACCTTTAGGACGCGACATCCAAGCGCGACATCAACCGGCCCGCGCAGCGGGCTGCATGTGGAAGTTCGGAGCCAAGGAGACGACCATGAAAGTCGAAACGCGGTTGCCCTACCTCAAACCGGAGGAGCTGGACGAGGAGCAGAAGAAGTTCTACGACTTCAATGTCGAGGCGATGCAGCCGATGCCCTACGTGTGGCTGCTGGAAGACGGAGAGCTCAATGGGCCCTCCAACTCTCTCCTCCATAACGCGCAGATAGGCAACATGCTCTTCCCTCTCAATCGGGCCATCATCCGGGAGAGCATCGAGGCGGTCGGCGGGGACATTCACGAACTCGCCGTGCTCGCCACCGTTGCGAGCGCGAAGGCACCTTACGCCATCTACGCCCACACCAAACTGGCGCAGAAATTCGGCTTGGCCGACGAAAAGATCGCGGCGGTGACGGCCGGACATCCCGCTTCCAGTTTCACGGAAAAGGAATCCGTAGCCTACGATTTGACCATCTCCCTACTGCAACCAGGGCCTATCCCTGGCTTGGTCTACCGCCGGGCGATCGCGGCCTTTGGGGAGAGGGGTCTGGAGAAGCTGGTCTATGCTATTGGCATGTTCAAGCTGATCGGGACTATTCTAAACGCATACAACGAACCGGTTCCGGCTGAGGACTAGGCCTGGGCAGGACTTGGACCTGTGCGCGAGCCGTCGCTGGCTGCCGGGCCGCATAGAAAGGACAGGTGCGATGAGTAACATCCGGGACCAGGTTCACGCGGCGATATATCAGGCAATCTCCGCCACGATGAACAGACCAGCCGAGGAGCTGACGGACTCGACCGAGCTCATCGCCGATCTGGGGGCGAAATCGGTGAACCTGGTTCGGATAATAGGGGCCCTTGAAGACGAGTTCGACTTGGAGATCCCTTTCATGGAGTTTCGTCGCAAGAAAAGCATCGGCGAGGCCATCGACTATGTCGTTCGGCTGTACGAGGCCTAGGGGGGTACCATGGCAGACGAAGGAAAGATCCGCATTCTTGAGAAGTTCGGAGACGAGGAGATCGAGGTCATCTACCGGCCGTCCCCTCCGCCCCTCCCGGGGGACAAGCTCTTGCTTGACGGCCTTGGCTTCCATCCACCCTTCAACCAGCGCACTTATATCGAGGACGGCATCCGGGTTGACCAGGATGTCGCGGTCAAGCTGCGCGACGGCACCACCATCTACGTGGATGTCTATCGTCCCGACGGCCCGGAAGGCCTCTACAACCTACCTAGCATCCTCGCCTGGTGCTTCTTCGGCAAGCGCCCCGGCGACAGCCCCAAGACCTGGCAGGCCTTCGGGGTCCCCCCGGACACTTTCTCCAAGATGGCCCGCTTCGAAGGCCCCGACCCCGCCTACTGGTGCAAGCAGGGCTATGCTGTCGTCAATGCCGACTCGCGGGGAGCCGGACATTCCGAGGGCAACCTCGTTGTCTGGGGCGAGCAGGACGGGCGTGACGGTGCGGACTGCGTAGAGTGGATCGCCTCCCAAGTGTGGTCCAACGGGAAAGTCGGCATGTTCGGCAACTCAGGCCTTGCCATGTGCCAGTGGTGGATTGCAGCCGAGCAGCCCCCGGGCTTGGCCTGTATCGCTCCCTGGGAAGGAACCGCCGATCTCTACCGGGAGTTCTTGACCGAGAACGGCATTCCCTGCCCGGGCTTTGTCAACTTCGTCATGGGCGGCCAGAGTGGCCCGGCCTACATCGAGGACTTCGTGGCCATGCTCGAAGAGTACCCGGAGTGGAACGCCTATTGGCAATCGAAGGTCCCTAGATTCGAGAAGATACGCATTCCCGCGTATGTCACGGGAAGCTGGAGCCATCTGCACCTACGCGGAGCCGTCACCGGTTTTCGCAAGATCCGCTCGCCCAAGAAATGGCTGCGCATCCACCGCGAATTTGAATGGCCCGATACCTACGCCTGGTGGAACCAGGAAGACCTCGAGCTCTTCTTCGACCGCTACCTCAAAGGGATAAGAAACGGCTGGGAACTCACCCCCCGCATCCGCTTCGATGTCATGGATGCCTACGACTGCGATCTGCAGGTGAACCGCCCGGAAAAAGAGTTTCCCCTTGGCCGCACCGAGTATAGGAAGCTATACCTCGACGGGTCCACCGCCAAAGCCGGGGGAGACGCCGGCTCGGAGAAGGGTGCGCCGGAAAGCAAGCAAGACCTCAGCTTGAGCGGGGGGACCCTTTCTGCCGAACCCGTGGCCGCCGAGGCCAAGGTCTCCTACGACGCGAACGAAGGCCTCGCTGTCTTCGACATTACCTTCACCGAGGACGTGGAGCTCACGGGGTTCATGAAGGCGCATCTGTGGGTGGAGGCAGACGGCCATAACGAGATGGATCTCTTCCTTACCGTGCAGAAGCTGGATGAGAACGGCAACTTCCTGCCCACCCTGGTCCTTGGTGAAGAACATCCGGGGACCTGGGGGAGGCTCCGGGTGTCACACCGGGCTCTTGACGAGGATGCCTCCACCGATTATCAGCCCGTGCAGTCTCATCGGGTGTCGGAGAAGCTCAAACCCGGCGAGATCGTTCCCGTTGAGGTGCCGTTCTTCCCCATCAGCCGTATCTGGCATAAAAGCCAGAAGCTGCGCCTCATGATCGCCGGGCGTTACTTCCGCGAAGGCTGGTTCGAACCCTTCTCCTGGGATACCGACAACAAGGGCAGTCATGTCATCCATGCCGGGGGCAAGTACGATTCATACCTGCAGATCCCGGTGGTTTCGCCTAAGTACCGGGCGGGGGAGTACGTGTACAGGTAAGAGGGTCTCCTGACGACCGATAGAGGCATCGCCGGCCCCGAGGTTGTGGGACGGGTGGCTCTGATGCTATCCGTCGGTTTCACGGGCTCGATAACCCAAGAAAGCTGAGAGTGAGGCAGCAGCAGATTTGACCGCCTCAGTGTGCAATCGCTGCTGCTCTGGGCCAAAGCGGCCGGGTGGGGCCAAGACGCCAATGGAGGCGACCACGTCCCCCAGCTGGTCGCGCACCGGGGCGGCGACGGCACATGTGCCCAGATCTCTCTCCTCGAAGTCGTAGCCCACCCCTTCTTCTCGAATCTTGTCCAATTGGAGGGAAAGGGCGTCGAAGTCGGCTGCAGCCCGAGACGTGGGGCGATGGAATGGAGCGGCAAGGACTCTCTGCCGTTCCTGGGGAGACATATACGCGAGAAAGACCTTGCCGTGAGCGCTGGCTTCATATCCAACCACTCGACCGGGAGCCAACTGTCGCCTGAACGGCCGAGGCGTGTGAATGCTGTCAATCTCCACGGCGACCCCATCAACTTCGATCGCCAAGCTTACCGTCTCATGAGTGTTGCTCGCCAGACCCTCCAGGTGTGGCCGGGCGAGCCTGGCCAGCCCAGCCCAACGTTCAGACGAGACATGCGTCGCAGCCAGAATCGCCGGGCCCAAATGGTATCGGTACGTCGCCGGATCGGCGACGAGATAACCCTCGCTTTCCAGCGTCTTCACCACGCGATAGACGGTCATCCGCGGCAATCCGAGCTCGTCGGTGATTTCGTCGATCGTCCATTCAGGGCGAAGAGAGTCGAATAGGCCGAAAACGGCTATCCCCCTGACCAGCACTTGAAGGAGTACTCGGTCCGCGGGAGCGGCACCCGCTCCGGGAATGGAACTGCCCTCGGAGTTATCTTGCTTGGATTGATTACGTGTCCCGATTCTTCTCGCCATCAGCCCTCCACAGGCCATCCAAGGCCCCGTCAGCTCATTCGTCTCTCCGTGGACAACATCCCTCGCGGTCACCATTATAGTAGCTTGACATGGGTAATTCGCGTAATCATAATTTCGTATACGACATCATCTAACGTACGTATCCACGTAGGGCATGACAGGAGGAGGGGTGCAATGTTGGATAACGTCCGGAGCCACAAAATCGAAGATGAGGAGCCGGCAGCCTTCGCCGACAAACGGGTGACCCGGCGCGAGTTTCTCAAAGGTGCCGGTATAGCAGGTGCCGCTATCGGTGTGGGCACCACCGGTCTGGGGAGCCTACTTGCAGCATGTGGCGGGGAGGAAACCACCACGACAGCCGCCGTAAGCACCCCAACTACCGGAGCGGCCACGAGCACCACAGCTGCGGCAAGTACGACCTCCGTGAGCGCTGCGGCCGAAATAGGTCGCGAGCTCAAGATAGGCTTCGCTTCCCCACAGACAGGCGTCCTTGCCTTCTTCGGCGCCCCCGACAAGTACTGCGCCGACCGGGCGACCGAGGCCATCGGCGATGGCCTCGTGTGCGCGGATGGCAAGAAGCATCCCGTCACTATCCTTACTCGTGACACCCAGTCAGATACCAACCGCGCTGCGCAGGTGGCCGGCGACATGATCAACAACGACAAGGTGGACCTGGTGACGGCCGCGTCCACGTCCGACGTGGTGGTACCCGTGGCGGACCAGTGCGAAGCCGCCGGCATGCCCTGCATATCCACCGACATCCCCTGGAACAACTACATCTTTGGACGGGGCGCGACCCCAGACAAGCCATTCGCCTGGACCTATAACGTGTTCGCCGGCATGGATGATTTCTATGCCAACTACATCGATTTCTGGAACCAGGTGCCGACTAACAAGAAGGTGGCTTTCCTGAACTCCAACGACGCCATGGGCCAAGCCACCGACATGTCGGCCAAACAGTTCCTACCGCCCGCCGGGTTTACCCCCGTTTCTGCCCCTCTCTACAATGTGGGGACCGAGGACTTCTCTTCGTCCATAGCTCTCTTCAAGAAGGAGGGCTGCGAGATCATGCACGGGAGCGCGAATCCGGGGGATTTCGCCAATTTCTGGAAGCAGTGCTTGCAGCAGTCTTTCCATCCCAAGACCGCCGCGTGGTTTGTGGCCCTGATGTTCCCCGAGGGGGCCGCTGCCCTGGGCGACCTCGTCATCAATCAGAACGCCGATCTCATCTGGCACAACGCTTTTCCCTTCAAGTCCCCTCTTGTCGGTGATACCTGTCAGCAGTATGCCGACGAGTATGAAAAGAGGACGAACAGCAAGTGGAACGTAGCCCTATGTCACGGCATCCTGTTCGACTGGGCAACGGACGTCCTGAAGCGGACCGCAAACCTCGACGACAAGAACTCGGTGCTCGACGCTGTCAAGAGCACGAAAATGGAAACCATCAGCGGCATGATCGACTTCACGGCAGCCATTGATACCTCTACCACCGCCCACGGACCACGGCGGATCAGCGAGAACTGCTATACGACCCCGCTGGCTATCGGTCAGTGGCGGAAGGGCACGGGCAAGTGGCCCTACGATCAGGTGATCGTCGGCAACGTGGCCGCCCCGATGGTAACGATTCAAGATAAGGTCCAGCCGCTGAGCTACACGAGCTAGGCATGGCGTTCATGCCAATGCCCGCCACAATGGAAGTGAGGAGACAAACCGCATGTACACACTGAGGCTCTACCACGACTCCTATGCTCCCTCCGCCAAGCCGGTGGCCGACCTTATGGCGCAGCACGCAAACGTTTACGTCTTCGCGGGCTCTGCGACTGCGAACGGACAGGTGCTGAAGAAGGACGAGGCGGCTTACGCCCGGGACGTCTTGCACCTCGAGGCAGGACCAGAAGGCGCCATAGTGTGGCGGTGGGATTTGGCACGCACGACCGAGCCTGAAAATCTAGCCATGGGCGACGGTATCACTTCGCGCCTCGTCATGCCTCGGCGGATCAAGATGTTCGAGCTTGTGCCCACCTCCAAATGGCTCTTCCGTCTAGACGCGATCACCGACATGAGTGGAAGCACCGGGTTGCATTCCCACCCTGGTTCCGGCATCCGCTGCATGATCCAGGGTGACATGCGGGTGGAGTCCGACAAAGGAGAGTGCTCGGACAACAGGGGGCCGGGTGCCTGTTGGTACGAAGAAGGAGCCTACCCGTTGGTATCCACGAGCGATTCAGGCAACAACGCCACTTTTCTGCGCGGCATGGTTCTACCTCCGGAATACAGCCGGTATCCGGACACAGCTATTTGGATCGAGGGAGAGAAGAAGGTCTCTGCCGGTTGGAGGAACTACGTCCAAAACATTGTTACCTTGATATAAGCTTTTTTGGGCCTGGCAAGAGCGGCTATTCCCTGAGAGCGGGCGACTTTTTCCGGCTTGCGTGCGGTCACAGGTGGGCGGCAAATACATCCCACCGACCACCCGCGACTCGGGCCCCTGCTGAAAGCAAACGCTTCATCAGGGGGCTGTATTCCGTTACGGCCCCTGCCCCTCTGCCCGGCGTTCTTGTCTTTCTATTCCGGTATCACCGGCAGCAGCAGGTGGATACCGGCTGTATTCCGGAGGTAGATCTTGTGGAGCACGGTCTTGCTCGAGCAAACGTGATTGGGGATGTATTCGGCGTAGGTCTCGCCGGCGACGCCCTCGGCTAGGTCAAGGCTGGTGATCTCCAGGCAGATCCGGTGGCCTTCCTTGAAGAGGTTGGCCGTGGAAAGGATCTCCACCTGATACTCGTTGATCTCGCCGGGCAGCACCGACTGGATGGTCTGAGGACTCAAGATGTGCCACGGCTTCCAGGGCTTCGAACGCTGGGGATCGAGAGCCCGGCGGGAGGCCTTGAGCCAGCCGCGGGTGAGTTCCCGCTCCGGTAGGTCCTTGGGGACTTCGCGCTCGCCCGGGCGCACCGTCTGCTCGGAGACATCGGGACCAACGTCTTTTAGGATGATTATCCAGTTGGTGTCTTCCTCGTCGAGTGAAGCCCAGAAGGTAAGGGAGATGGGCCCCACTACCAGGGTGTCTTCGGCCAGAGGCTCGGTCAGGTAGCGCAGGCGCTCGATCTTGTTGGTCTGAGTGGGGGGCATCTGCACAAAAGCGTCCGGCGGTTCGTTTATGTAAGTGTGCTCCGCTTTGAGGTGGCCCTCGGTGCTCAGTTTCTCCCAGCTATGAAGGTAGTACTTGGTCCACTTCGTTTCCGGCACGGGCCAACCATCAAACGTGCGCCACTTGTTGTCGCCTTGGATCCACATCTTGACGGCCGGATCGTCCTCCACTCCATTGTCGATCCCTTTCAGCCAGTGGTCGTACCAGCGGATGATCTCCTCGTGCCACTGGTGGAGGGGCCGCTCGGCGTGAGCGGGGGGGGTGGCGAAGAGATGCTTATGCGGCTGATCGATGCCGTAGAAGAAGTGCTGCGCTCCCTGCCAGTGCATCTTGTAGGTGTAGGCGCCCTCGAATGCGCCGGTCACGAAGGGGATCTTGATCTTCGCCAGCATCTCCTCAGTTGCCTCGATGGTTCCCGGGCGCTCGAAAGGGAAGAGCAGGGGATAGAACATGCCTGGGTCGCGCTGCCCGCGCAGGGTAAGGATGTTGTAGAGATTTACATACATCATGTAATCGGAATTCTTCATGGCCGTCCGCCAGGCCTCCTCGACCGGCGGCGGGAGTTCCGGCGGTGTGCCGATGTGCGTGCGCAGGCTGTTGAAGAGGCCGATGTGATAGGGCATGGTCTGGATAACGCCCCCCGGGTGCTGGTCGCGGAACCCCTCAAGGCCGCCGTAGCAGCCACCGGCGTCGAATGGGAAGATGGCTTTAAGGGCCGGGTGCCCCTGGGCAGCCGCCCGCCACTGCTCCGCGGCAAAGGCGGAGATGCCGACCATGCCCACATTGCCGTCACACCAGGGCTGCCGGGTGATCCATTCGATGGTGTCGTAGTGGTCCCACTCGTCGTTCACGAAGAGCTCGCCCTCGGACTTATGGCCGCCCCGTACCTGGCCGATCACGTGGACATAGCCGTTGGCTACGAACCGCTTGGAATCTCCGCCCTCGATGATGCCGTACCACTGGGTTGACCAGGCCGGCTGCCCCACCCTCAGGTTTTCAGCCACTTCCACCCGCTGCAGGTCCTTGTTGTGCATGGCACAGGTGTAAAGGACAGGAAACCTGCCAGGGGCATCGGGGCGGTAGACATCGATGCGAAGAGTGATGCCGTCGCGCATGGGAACCGGGAGGTCGTACTCCTTGATCATTTCGTCGTAGTAGGTGGGATCTTCAGGCATGGTCTCCTCCGGGAATTAAGGCTGGAATGGGTAATGGTGGACCGGCACTTCTTCGGTGGAGACATGCATCTCTCCGTCTTGGTCCTGGAGGAGGATCCACTTCAGCCACATGGCATCGTTTCTCTCGGGGAAGTCCTCGCGCAAGTGCCAGCCCCGCGACTCCTCGCGGGCAAGGGAGGCGCGGTAGAACATCTCCGCGCATAGGATCATTGCCCGGGCCTCGTTTGCTGCGGCCAGATGGTGAGGGTCATCGGCCGATAGCTCCGGGATGCGCCCTTGCGCTTCAAGGACGAGGCCGAGGGCCTCCTCCATGCGTCCTTTCTTTTTGTAGATGGAATACCCAACAGGGGCGATGGCGGCCTGGACCTGCCTCACCAAGTCGATGGGCTCGAGGCCGGGCCCGCGGCTCTGCTCGTGGCGGCGCAGAGGAGCGAAGATCTGCTTTTTGAGAGCGGCGGCTAGATCGGCATCGGGCTGCCCCGGCGGAACTTCCCCGACATAATCGAGAACAGCGGCTCCGGCCCGAATTCCCATCCAGGCGGAGGAGGTGAGGGCTTTGCCGCGAATCCGGCCGGGGGAGGCGGGCACAGCTCCGGCCATGGCGCAGCCACTGGTGGCCGTGTTCCCGATGGCATAAAGACCGGCAACGGTCGTTGCCATCTGGTGATCAACTCTTACCGGCGAGAACTCCCCGAGAAAGCCGGGAAACACCTCAGACACGGGACCGCGTCCGTCCGCGGCCGCCGTTTTGGAGAGAAGCCGCTCCCAGAAGGCCTCGGCCTTCGGCCGGTTCCAGAGCTCAGGCGTATCATCGCCGTGGCCGCCCTTCTCCGTGCGTTTTGTCGTGTGCTGCAGAAGCCAGTTCTCGTCGTTGTGGGTAACGATGGGGCCGTTGCCGGCAAGCATCTCGCGGTACCAGACGGCGCCCGCCATAGAGTCCACGTCGGGTTCGAATTCCCGCCTCCAGCTGGAGAGGCACTCCCCCTTGGCGTTGTAGAGCGCGTCTTCTGCACCAAGGAGGGGCTCCTTGCTCCTTTTGTTGACGAGCTGCATAAAGGCGCCGAACTCCGCGTTTCGCACCTGGGCGCCGGTCCGGTAGGCGGCTGCTATCCCGTCTCCGCGGGCGCCGTTCCACATGGACATGATGCGGTAGCTCTGGCCGCCGGTGGCAAGGATCACGGCTTTTGCCCGGAAAAGATGGCAGGAGCCGTCGAGAAGGCTGAAACCGATGGCTCCCGCGGCTCGCGACGTCCCTGCCGCCGGTGGCGCGTTTCCAGAGGCCGCTCCTTCCTTGAGCACATCGACCACCATGGTTTTCTCGAGGAAATCGACCCCCAGTCTCTTGGCGTAGCGCTGGGCCTTCATCTGCGTGTCGTGCTCTGCCGCCGCGAGGCGCCAGGGCAGGCCGGGTTTGAAGGTATCCACGGCCAGACTGCCGTCGGCGTTGCGGCAGAAGGTGTGACACCAAGAATCGAGGTTCTCGATGGTGGCCTGGGATTCGGCAGCAAACAGAGCGAGGAGTTCCTGGTCTTCCAGAAAGCAACCGATGTTGTGGGTGTGGTAGTCGAGGAACCGCTCGACCGGATCATCCGGGCCGAGAAACATGAAGACTCCCGCACCCTTGTTCGCTTGTCCGGCCCAGCCGCTGAAGTTCTTTTCTACCACGAGGACCTGGGTGGCCGGAGATTTCTCCTTCGTCGCAATCGCCGCGGTCAGCCCCGCTATGCCTCCTCCAACGATGAGGACTTCGGTGTCGTGGACTATGCCCAGGTCGCCGAGCGCCTTCATTCTGGGTACCTCGGCCCATGTTCGAGGACAGATGGGAACGGCTTGTTCCAATCCACGATCACGTTGATGGCGCCGGTAGGACAGTTCAGCTCGCAGAGGTTGCACTGGACGCAGTCTTCCGGATAGGCGACCTGTGGGCGCTTCGCGGCCTCGTCCCAGCGGAAAACATCGACGAAGCATGCTTTGTAGCAGATCTTGCAGCCGTCGCAGGCCTCAAGATCTATATCGATCATGTTCACGGTCGAGGCGTCCTCCTATTGCACATGGCTTACCCTCTTGTGGGCGGTGAACTGACTCGGCTTTGCAGTCATGAGCTAATACTTCATTGGCTGTAATTCGACCGCCGGGACCATCGGAGCGAGCTTGTTGCCGACTACCACGACTTCGTAGGGCCACTTGTTCCCCTTGACCCATTGCTGTCCCGTTATGACCGGCTTGGTGACATTGGGATGGGGCCGGGTGCCAAGGGGGTCGAGCGGGTTCTGGTCCACGGGCTGGGTCATGTCGATGGGACCAAGGATAGTCTCCAATTTGGTGGTCTTGATCGCATCGAGAATGGCTTCCTTGTCGTCCAGATTCTTGGTCCGGCCTAGGACGTCTATCGCCCAGCTCATCTTGGCATGGCCGCCGATGGCCCCGGTGTACTCACTGTTGGTGGCCGCCTCGTAGTCACCGGCAAGCTGCTCACAAGTCATCCCTGTCAGTGAATCCGTGAACGGGAAGGTGCGGTGCCACGAGCCGTCCGGGCCGATGAGCCCGTAAACTGTCGGGCCGATAGCCTCGGCTGCCTGGGGGAAGCCTAACGCCAGGGCTTGACTCGCCACAGGGGGCTTGAACCCCTGCTGCAAGCTCTGTTTCCAGAAGTTGGTGAAGTCGGGGGTGGTGCTCGCTCCAGTGAGGACCTCGCAGCCCTCCTTCTTGAACTGGCTTATCTGGGCGGTGAAGTCCTCACTACCCGGCGTGAACAGCCCCGGAGCGACGATGGTATATCCGGCAGCTTCCAGGAACGGGGGGGCCCCAGTCTGCGAATCGAGCCAGGCCTGGCCATCGGCATTGTTCATGGCCAGGAAGGCCACTTTCTTGTTGGTGGGTGTCTTCTCGAAGAGATCGACCATCGAGGCACACACCTGTTCGAGCCCCAGGAGATGTCCGTATGTCCACTTGAAGGGTTTGTCGAAACTACCTCCCCTGCCGAAAACGAAGGCCGACCACGGGTCGAATACACTCAAGAAGGGTGTCCCCAAAGCCTCTGCCTGATCGGCTGCAGGGTTCACGGTGTCAGGCGCGCCGGCCGCGAGGAGGATGTCGACCTTCTCGTTGGTTATCAGGTCACCGGCAACCTGAGCCGCTCGGTTGGAATCCGACTGAGTGTCGCGAGAGACGGTTGTAACGGGGTGCTTCTTGCCATCTCCAAGGACGAGCCCGTTTGCGACTGTCTTGTTCGTCAACTCGGCGGACCACTTATCGGCGATGCCGAAGACTGCCAACGGACCAGTCTGCGGCGTGACCACGCCCAACTTGATCTCTCTACCCGCCTCTGCCGAAGCGCTCACCGTGGTGCTGCTGGCGGCCGTGGTCGACGTCGTCTCCCCAGCGGTTGTGGCGGTGGACCCTCCGGTAGTCGTCGGGCCGGCTTCCTCTCCACAGCCTGAGAGCGTTCCCGTGAGGCCGCCTGCCAGGCCCATCCCTGCTGCGGTAATGCCTGCAATCTTAAGGAATTCTCGACGACTCAGCGCGTTACGGTCCATTTCCCCTCCCTCTTTGAATGCTTCCTTCTCCTCCTCTTGCCAGAGTGCGCACCTGTGGAATGCCCGGCTTACTAAATTTAGTTAGTATCACCGACCTGCTACCATGTCAAATCGGTGCGACTTGAGCAGCGATCAGTGAGACTTGAGCGACTAAACAGGAGGTGCGCGTGCAGGTCGTGGCTACGAGGACGCCGGCCCGACGGGGGCGGTGGACGAAAGAGCAACGTCGTGCCCAGGTGGCAGCAGTCACTCTGGAGATCATCGCTCGGGAGGGGGTGCGTGCGGCTACTCTCGTCCGCATCGCCGAGGCTGCCGGAATCGCTACTCCCTCGCTCTACAACCATTTTTCAGGCCGGACGGAAATCCTGGAAGCGGCCTCAGATCTGCTCCTCGATCGCGTCTTGGCCTGGCTTGACTCCTCCTCCAATCCGAACATGTTCGACCGCCTTCGGGAACTCGGAGGCTCAGTGCACGAGAGCCGGATCGTGCCCGATCACGAGTGGGTGATCATGCCACTATTCGAATTGGCCGTCGCGGCGCGAGGAGAGGGCTTGACCGAACGAATGCGCAAGAACCAGATGGTGGTTTTGGGGCGATTCATTGACGTGGTCGAAGAGGGCAAGAGGCAGGGGACAATCCGGGAAGATGCTGATCCAGAGGTGGTGGGATGGAGCCTCATGGGCCTCGGCTGGACCAAGGACTTTGCCCTTCTCGAAGGGCTGGATCAGTTTGTTGAGGGCGGCACCGCCGACAAGATTCTGGAAAATATTCTCGATAGGATCGCTCCATGACCCAGAAGATAATCGGCCTTTCCTGCGGCCGCAAGCACGGCAACAGCGAGCATTTCCTAAAGGCCGCGTTGATGGCCGCGGAGGAAGAAGGAGTCGAGTCGCAGATCATTCGAGCGATGGACCTGAAAGTCTTGCCCTGTAATAGTTGCTGGGCCTGTTTGAAAAGCGGTCGCTGCGCTAAGGACGACGTTGATTGGATTCTCGAGCAGACACTTCTGTCCGACGCTGCGGTGATTGTCTCGGCGCCCGTCTACCACCTCAGATCGTGCAGCTACCTGATGATCATCGCGGAGAAGACCAACCACCTATTCTCCCGCAAGGCCGATATCTTCGAACGCCGGCGGGTAGGCGCCGCCATTTCGGTAGGCGGCTCGGGCTACGACGGCTGGACCAGCCTGGGGCTGACCTCCATCAACCTGTTCCTGCAGCACTTCACCACCCTCGTGGACCAGGTCCAGATCGACCACTGCGCCGCCGTCGGGGCGGCGCTCACTCCAGATAACGAATCGGCGATCGAACGATCCCGGCAACTGGGCAAGAACGTCGCCCGGGCCCTCAAGCTGCCCTTCGACCAATGGAAATTCATGGGTGACGAGCCTGCAGTATCCTGTCCGGTGTGTCACTGCAACATCGTCTATGTGGAGAAAGACTTCCCGGAGATCATGTGTCCCATCTGTGAAGTCCACGGCATTGTGTCCGTCAATGGCGACAAGTTTTCGGTCGCTTGGAACTCGGACGATGTCCGCGAGCCGCGGTTCTCCACGCCCAAGGAGAGACACCATCTCGAGTGGATCACGCGTCACGAGCGTCACGATGAACCGCTGCAGATCGCTCTTCCAGAGGTGCAGGAGAAGATCCGCCGGTACAACGCCTACGGAGAGATGATCGCGCCGAAAAAGGAGTAGCGTTGACTTCGACATCACTTGCCGCGGCGTGGTGGATGAGGCTGGATGAGGCCTGCCCCGAGGATACTGGTGCCGACGTTTACTGCAGGACGGTGCAAGACAGCGTGATCGCCGCCAAGAAAGTGCTGGGGGTGTACCAAAATGGCTGAAATGCTGGACTCGAACCACGACAACGTCGCCACCGGCAGCAACGGACCGGAAGGGCTGGCCCCGAATCCGCTATTCCTGGAGCGGATGGGTCGCCTGAAAACCGCAGTGGCCCTCGGCACTCCGGACCGGGTCCCTCTCTCGCTGGTGATGGACGCCTTCGCCGCCCGGACGATGGGAGTGCGCCTGCCCGACTTCGTCCAGGACGTCGATCTGGCCGGGCAGACGATGCTCGCCGCTATGGAAAAGCTGGGTGATGTCGACTCCATCCAGTTCGCAACCTACCAGCCTCAGGTTCTGGGACTTCTCTGGCTCTCGCCGGTAAAGCTTCCCGGCCGGGAATTGCCTGAGAATAGCCTGTGGCAGCTCGACGAACAGGTGCGCATCGTCCCTGAAGACTACGACCGCATCCTGCAAATGGGCTGGGGTGCCTGGTTCGGCCAGTATATCGGCAAATACTTGGGCGAAGCTGCTGCCGCTGGTCAGGCGCTACAGGAGGCGGGTCCACATTGGATCGGCGAGTATATAGCGCGGGGTTATGTGGTTTTCTCGCCCCTCACCGTCGACCACCCTTTCGAACACCTGTGCGGCGGCCGGACGGTCAAGGAATTCCTTCTCGATCTCTTCCGCATGCCCGATAAGGTGCAGGCCGTACTCGAGGCGATCATGGCTGAGAAGCGTGCGCAGGCCAGGGGGTTGGTGCGCGCGGTTGGCCCGATGGGTTACTGGGTGGGTGGCTGGCGGACGGCGCCCGAGTTCTTGTCCCCGCGCTTGTGGAACCGCTTCGTCTGGCCGTACATGAAAGAGCTAATCGAGATAGTGGCCGAAGAAGGTGGCACGCCCATACTTCACTTCGATGCTAACTGGGACCGGGAGATCGGGCGTTTGGGAGAGCTGCCCGCGGCGAAGTGCGTCCTTTCTCTCGATGGAAAGACCGATATCTTTCGGGCCAAGAAGATCCTCCGCGGCCATATGTGCATCTTGGGAGATGTGCCGCCGGCGCTGCTCACGCTGGGCACGGTGGACGAGGTCCGGGCGTATTGTGACCGCCTGCTCACCGAAGTCGGACCGGACGGGTTCATCATGGCGCAAGGTTGCGCCATCCCGCCGGATGCCAAACTCGAGAACGTACAGGCGATGGTGGATTCTGTGCAGGGACGAGTGTGAGCTGACCAGCTCCTCGCGGAGCCCTAGTCCTCTTCGAGTGTGCTCGTGTCCCCCTCTGGGAGGCCGAGCTCCCGGGCCTTGAGCAAACGGCGCATGATCTTGCCACTCCGCGTTTTTGGTAGTGAGGGGAGGAATTCGATCTCTCTCGGGGCGACGAGGGCCGCCATCTTCTTCCTGGCGAAACCCGTGATCTCCCTTCGCAACTGGTCCGAGGGCTCGTAGCCGTCCTTCAGCGCCACGAAGGCTTTGACCACCTCCATCGCGAGCGGGTCGGGTTTGCCGATCACCCCTGCCTCGGCCACGGCCGGATGCTCGAGCAGCATGCTCTCCACTTCGAATGGCGACACCAGGTGACCGGTGGTGTTGATCACGTCGTCGGTTCGCCCCAGGAACCAGAAATAGCCGTCCTCGTCACAGTAGGCCCGGTCTCCGGTGATGTACCAGCCCTTGCGGAAGCGGGAGTTGTATTTCTCCGGGTCGCTCCAGTAGGTGCGGAACATGGACGGCCAGCCGGGACGGATAGCAAGGTGCCCGTCCCTTCCTGCTGGTAGGGGGTTGTAATGGTCGTCTAGGATGCCGGCTTGGATGCCAGGAATCGGCTTGCCCATCGAGCCTGGGCGGATATCCATACTTGCATAGTTGGAGATGAGGATGGCCCCGGTCTCGGTCTGCCACCAGCTGTCGTGGATCGGCTGCTTGAAGACCGGCAAGCCCCACATGATGGCCTCGGGGTTCAGTGGTTCACCCACGCTCAAGATGTGTCGGAGGCTGGAAAGATCATAGTGTTTAGGGACCTCTGCCCCCGCCTTCATCAGCATGCGGATCGCCGTAGGCGCCGTATACCACACGGTGACCTTGTGCCTCTCGATCACCTCGTACCAGGCGCTCGCTTTGAACCCTCCTTCGTAGACCACTTGAGTGACCCCGTTGCTCCAGGGGGCAAGGATGCCGTAGGAAGTCCCCGTGACCCACCCGGGGTCTGCCGTACACCAGTAGACGTCGTCCTCATGCAGGTCGAGGACCCACTTTCCCGTGGCGTACTGCTGGATAATGGCCTGGTGGCAGTGCACGGCGCCTTTGGGCTTGCCTGTGGTTCCCGAGGTGTAGTGCATGACCGAGTGGTCAAACATATTCGTCTTGGCGATCTCCAGCTCAACCGGCGCCGTGGACATCAGGTCTTCGTAACTAAGATCGCCGGCCAGAAGAGGCTCTGCATCCCGGGAGCCCTTGTTTGCAACGATCACGTGCTGGATCCGCGGCAGGTCGGGGAGGACCTCCGCGATGCGCCGGCGCAAGGCCGGCTGAGTGAGCAGGATTCGAGCTCCGCTGTCCGCCAGACGGTCCCTCACCGGATCTGGGCCGAAGGCGGAGAACAACGGCCCAACTACCGCCCCTACCTTCAGCGCGCCAAAGAAAGCGATGTAGAGCTCGGGCACGCGCTCCATGAACATGAAGAGGCGATCTCCCTTCTCCACTCCCAGACTCAGAAGCACGTTGGCGAATTTGTCGCTCTCTCGTTTGAGATCGGCGAAGCTGTAGGTCTCGATCTCCCCGTTCTTGCCCTCCCAGATCAGGGCGGTCTTCCCGGCCAGTGGTCCCAGCGCATGGCGGTCTATGCACTCGTGAGCTTTGTTGAGGAACCCTCCTGGGAGCCAGCTGAGCTCCTCCTGCAGGGCTTGCCAGATACTCCCATCGCAAGACGCCCCGGGAGCAGGCAATTGAGGCTCCGGTTGAGGGCCCTCGGTTTTGGGCTTCCGGATGACTTGATAATCCACCAGTCACTCCCGGGTAAGAAAAGTAAAAAACTAACCTATTCGATTCGCAGGAGATAGTCAAGGGCGAAGCAGGCGCGCAGGCGAAGCAACGGTGCATGCGCAGCGTCTGACCGTGGTCCTCGCCTGATCTTCTCCCAGCGAGCGGTCAACGAACCGAGGCACTTCCTGCCTGGAAGTGCCTCGCAGCCGGGATCACCTGTCATGGTCAGCCGCCGGGATCAGCCGCCGCCGGGATCAGCCGCCTTGAACGAGCGCGGCTCGACCGGCTATGTTGTCACGTGGAGGTCGGCGATACGAGCGCCCCGATCTTGTCCAGCTCCGCTTGCAGTGGGGACACTTTCGAAATGAGCACGGTGCCTATGTCCACGAGCGAGGCTGAGTCGGGGAGTGCGGTCACCGCGGCATCTAGGGCCGCCCAAGCTGTTTCGAAAGCGGAAACGTCGGCGCCCTTGACCTTCTTGCCGTTATCGATCACCGATTGAATCTCCGGCTTGAGGGAGTCACGAGCCGCCTTGATATCCGCCACGGTAAGGGAACCGCTGGTGCCTTTCGCCGTCAGGTCCGCCATAGTCGCGCTGATCTTCCCAAGACTCCCTTGAAGTGCCGTCATGGCGCCCTGGTCGGACTCACCCCCGCCCCCGCAACCGGCCAGGGTCAGGACTCCCAATGCCAGGACGACTACCAAACCAAGAAGCCACACCTTCCTTGCTGCCACCCACTCTGCTTTGGTCATCTCGTTACCCCCGTGCGTCTGATCCACCCTTGCTGCACTGTAGGACAGGGGGCCGGAGATATCAACTCCGGTGCGCGAAAGCCATTGATTGCTCGCCCGCTCCAAGGCTGTCCTAGACTCTAAGCCCGGCCTCGTACCCCTCCTCCAAAGCCTCCAGCACTGTCCGGACCGCATTCGCGTCTCCAACCGTCTGGAGACTGCCGACGGTGCCTCGAAGCTCGTCGGTCAAGTCGTGTATCGGCTGCATGCCCCCGGCCAGGATCACGTTGTCGAAGGGCCCAAGAATCCTCCGTTCTCCATCCTGGATTATCTCGATGGAGCCGTCTTTCCTTATGCCCGTCACCGTCGAATTGCAGTGGATATCGACGCCCTTGTCCCTGAGCGATTGCAGAAGGACGCGCTTTATCGCGACGGGTTCTTCCCCGGCCAACTCGCACAGCATCTCGATTATTATTGGTGTCCTGCCGTGGTGCGCCAGATGATTGGCGGTCTCGCACCCAATCATGCCGCCGCCGATCACAGCCACCTTCTGGCCGAGAGAGACCTTCCCTTCAAGCACAGCCTGGGCGGTCGTCACGAAATCGCGTTCGACCCCGGATATCTTGATGGGCGCCGGCACACTTCCCGTTGCTACGATCACCGCGTCAGGCCTCTGATCTTTGACCGCCTGTGCAGTCAGTGCCGT
>JAMDEO010000222.1:640-7780 GCA_023483915.1 Actinomycetota bacterium | reverse complement strand
TCGCGGTAAGTAGGACACACGGGTTAGGGCGCTGGCAGGCGGCCTGATTCGCGTGGAGGTACTTAGCCTCCTGAACGAGGGGCCGCGTAGCTAGGCAAGCTTCGGTCCCTCTTTTTTTGGAGTAGGTCAAGGTGGGGCCCTACCCAAGGGGAGCAACCTGCGCGGATGGTATCCGCCAAGGCGCAGGGCAACGCTCATGGAATTCGTGCGGCTCTCTATAGGAAAAACCCGGTTGGACGGAGAATTATACTTACCGTCGCTGTTGGCGAGTCGTTGGGCGGGCTCTCTGATCGGAATGGCAGGGGAGTATGGGGAAGCGCATAACCGGCTCCTTTCGCTCCGAAGCTGCAGTGACTCCGGCGCCAAATGTGGCGACGGTTTGTTGATCCAGTCCAACCTAACGTCGTTAGATCGTGGCCAGTCTAACGACGTTAGACAACGTTGTCAAATCGGTTTGAGAGGTCCGCGTTGACAAGGGAAAACTGCGTAGGTCGGGAGCCTCTAAGTCGGGATCGCATCTGTGAGGCGGCTTTGGAAGCCATCGATAGCGATGGTCTAGACTGTCTCAGCATGCGCGCGCTGGCCGATGCGCTTGGTGTCAAGGCTAGTTCTCTTTATTACCATTTCAGCTGCAAAGAGGCACTACTGACCGGAGTCGCCGAGTTCCTCTATCGGCGGTTGGGGCGGCCTCCAGAGGACGGCGAGTGGGATGACCAAGTCAAGGGGACTTTCCTGCAACTTCACGACTTTGTGCGAAGCCATCCTAATGCGGCACCGCTGCTCCTTCGAGATCTCGCTTATTCTCCAATAGCGAAGAAGCGGGCAGGAGTCCTCATGAAGCTCCTCGGTCGAGCCGGCCTCGATCCGGAAGTGAGCGCCACCCTGATTGGCAACCTTGTTGCGCTTCTGGTAGGCCACACGCTGTTAGACGTCTGGGTGCAGCAGGACGGGCTATCGGGCGTTTTTGACGAACCCAGAGGCGCGGGCGACTCGCCCGGGGGCTTTGGGGTTCAAAGCGCGCGTCCGTGGGTGCAGAAAGTTCTTGACGGTGGAGGCTACGGCCCGACTTCCGGCCGATCCTCGGAAAGCAACGCCGGCTTCCTCGCCGGCCTAGACGCCTTGATCAAGGGTTTCGCAGGGAACTAGGCCCTCGCGCCGCCTCGACGCGGTCGAGGAGTTCGTCACAGCGCTTCGTCATATGGGCTTTCTGAGACTCGTCATGAACGGCAACGACATCCATATGATTCTTGACTCGGTCAAGGTTAGTTGTGGCGTTGTACCAGAAACCCCAGTCGTCGCCCAAACGCTCGGCTATGTATGAGTATGGGCGGTTTTTCTGCCGGTCCCCGCCGTCGCCGATATCTCTCACGAAAAGGGATTCACAGACAGGAGATGCCGGGGCTTGAGATAATCGGGCCATGGATACCGGGAACACGCGAAATCGAGTAGTCGTCCGTGAAGCCGGCATCAACGAGTATGACCGGATAGTGGGAGTTTGGTTGGAGGCAGGGCTGCCGTTCCGTCCTCAGGGAAGAGACAGCCGGGAAAGCATGGACCTCGAGTTGGGACTCAGCACTTCCCTCCTGTTGCTTGCCGAGGCGGATGGTCGAGTCGTAGGGACCGTTCTGGGGACGCACGACGGACGCAAGGGGTGGATCAACCGCTTGGCTGTGGTGCCTGATCACCGGGGGCAGGGCTTAGCGAGGCGCCTCGTGTGCGACGTGGAAACCTGGCTCGAGTCCCAAGGCATCGGCATATGTGCCGCTCTTGTCGAGTCGGGCAATGCGGTCTCCAGAGGGTTCTTCGCCCGAATAGGCTATGCGCACGACCCGGATATCGAATACTTCAGCAAAAGGCGCGATCCCCAGACTTGATTCTGCACATGGTCGGCGCCCACGGCCGTGCCGCATGGCGTCCCCTGGCAACGACAGCGCCGTCGGAAGTCCGGCTCGCGCGCCCCTACTCTTTCGGGCGCGAAGTGTGGCGCAGGTCCACCCGCCCTTTTCCGGCGAACGGCCTAGCGGGCTTACCCACTGCGGTCATGTAGAGCACCCCCTCCTCTTGGCCATCGATGCCCAGGAGGGCGTTTGTCTCATCGTCGTAGAAGGCGGCGACCGGGCAGCTTCCGAGGTCCAAACCTACTGCGGCTAGAGACAACCCAGCAGCCATGTGCCCAGCATCGAGATAGACATACCGGTAAGCCCGGTCCCGGTATTTCCAGACGCTGCGCGCGAATACCGCACTCCAGACAAAGACGACCCCTGCTTTGGCACACATGGGCTGATCCAGTGCGGCCTGCATAATCTCCTTGCTGAGATCTCCGGCCTTGAGCTGCTCAAGGGCGTGGCTTCCCTCCACCATCGGACGTTCGAGTATGTCGAGCCCAGTCACGCGGTAGTGATATAGGCCGGGCTCCAGATCTTCGACCCTGTTGACGACAACGTAGGTCTCTATGGGATACAGCGCCCCAGCAGACGGAGCAGCTCTGTAAAAACCCTGCCCGGTTGGGGTCGAGAAAGACGAGGTCGTCCCGGCTGACGCCCACAGCAACCGAGAGAGTTGGTCGGTGGTGAGCGGCGCCGTGCCAAAGGAGCGCACGCTTCTGCGTTGAGCGATGCAGGTCCACAGGTCCGTCACCGTGCCTGCCTCGAGGGCTTGCGTGGGATTAGGGAGGCTGATCACCTGCGCATACGGATAGAATTTGTACGGCTGAGGCTTGCTCCGCCAGTCCAGCTCGTACTCTTCCATAGCCTTGCGGTAGTAGCCGGTCCTACTCTGAAATGCCCTCCCCATTTGTTCGACCACTGTTCCTCCTGACGATTGACCAACGGCCGCAAGGTGATAGCCTTCAAGGTCACTGCGTGCTTCCCGGCGCGGTGATGTATCCCTAGGTCAAAGTTCCCATATGAACACTCCTCTGGCAAGTAAACAGGACCCGGCCTCCGGACCCGAACGCACACAATGGATCCAGCTGGCGGTCATATGCACGGCCAACTTCGTCGTGTGGTCCGGTTTCGGGGCGATTCTGCCTTACCTGCCCGTCTTTCTTCAGGAGCAAGCGCACGCCTCGGTGTGGCTCATAGGAGTGGTTGCCTCCGCATACTTCGTGGGCACTTTTGCCTTCTCAGCCCCACTGGGACGGCTGAGCGATTCCGTCGGCAGGAAGCCGATGATTGTCGCCGGCGTGTCGTTCTTTGCCGTCGCGACCGTCCTGTTCGTCTCTACGACCCATCCGGCCTGGTTCATCCTCTTCCGCCTGCTCGAAGGAATAGGCGCCGCCGCTGTGACGCCCGCAGGCCAAGCCTTGGTCGCAGAGTTGACCTGCGAGGGCGAGCGCAGTCGGGCTTACGGCTGGCTCACGACCTCCCAATTCGGGGGGCTAGTAGCTGGGCCGGTCTTTGCCTGGGCGCTGTATGGATTGGGGGGCGGACACGGCAAGTGGGCCTTCTACTCGGTCTTTCTGTTCGGCAGCGCGCTTTCTGCTCTCACGGCTATTGCCCTCATGATCCTCGTGCGCGAGCCGGAGCATGCCAGGCGCCGGCGCGCCGTCAAGGTGAAGCATCCCCCTTATCGGACGCTGATCACGCGGCCGGTTCTTGCCTTCCTCGTTATCGCTGCCTCGGGAAACTTCGCACTGGGAGTCTTCGAGGTTCTGTGGAGCCTCTGGTTGCGACATCTGGGGGCATCGGTGCGCTTCGTAGGTCTGACGTGGATCGCTTTCAGCGTTCCTATGCTTTTGGCGTGGGTAGGAGGATACCTGGCGGATCGCTATAGCCGGTGGGCCTTAATGTTCTCCGGGTATACCGTGGCCGGTTTCGCCTGGATCACCTATGGCGTCACGCGCAATCTAGTCTTGTTTCTGATAGTGAATGTGATCGAAGGATTGGCTGTAGCCTGGTCCTATCCGGCGAAGCAGGCATTCTTCGTGCAGGTGGTGCCGGAACGTTGGCTCGGGAGTGTCCAGGGCCTAGAGCAGACTTGTCTGCAGGCGGCCGCACTGATAGGAACGCTGATCGCTCCTCTGCTCTATGGAGTGCTGTCCGGCTACGTCATTAGCCTGGCGGGCGCAATCTCATTATTCGGGTTGGTCTTTGCGGCCCCGACACTGCGTGCTGAACATAAAAGGCAGCGAGCACGCGCAGATGAACAAGCAGCAGTGACGGTACATGTTTCATCCGGCCGATGATGTGTCTATAATCACACCAGCATGAGCGGTGATTTCGACTGCAAGTCGAATGATCGACGCAGAGCCGACCGACGGCGGAGCCGGGTCAGCTTTGTGCTGCGCGAGCGGCGAAGCGGATTCGACAGGAGAGCATCCCTCTCCGGTGGTGCCGTTGTCGCAGGCTACGACGGTCTTCTGAGGAGTCTGAGAGACAGTCCAGCGTCGCTTCGGGTTCTCCTGATTACAGCGAATATCCTAAATTTGGCCGACTTCGTGTTCACACTAAACGCGCTTTCCCTGGGAGCCGGGGAGGCGAATCCTGTAATGCGCACCCTGTTTGACATGGATCCTATGTACGCGGGGATCTTCAAGGTGCTGGCAATCTTCGCCGTAACACTGCTCGTGTGGCGATTGCGTTGCTTTCGGAGTGCGCTCCAAGTGTCAATTCTCATCGTCGGCGTGTTCGCTGCGATCTTCTTCTATCACATCGTGGGGATGACGTTTCTCTTCTGATATGACTGGGCGAGCGTCTGCCCCCGCACGGCTGCGCCGGATCGATCAGAAAGATGCGGCTGGGGCCGGGGAGATAACCGAGGCGATGTTGTCTGAGGCCGCCATCACCTGCAGGTCCTCATCTGAGTCCAGTACGGCAAGAAGGGCTCGGACTATCCCAGGGTCGAACTGCTTGCCCGCGCACCGTACCAGTTCCTGTGTGGCCTCCTCATGGGTGCGTCCCGAGCGGTATGGACGATTCGATCGAATGGCGTGATAGGCATCGGCCGCGGCGATGATGCGCGCGCCCAAGGGGATGTCCTCTCCGCGAAGGTGGTGAGGATATCCCGACCCGTCGAAATGTTCCTGATGGTGTAGGACGAGAGGCATCACGTCGGTCAATTCCGGAGCTTGCTCAATTATTTGTTTGCCGAGGACAGGATGCTGGCGGATGCTGGTCCACTCCTCCGGGGAAAGATTGCCCTTCTTGGTCAAGATCGCATCCGGCACCCCGATCTTTCCGACGTCGTGAAGAAGAGCCCCCACGCTTATCCGGTCTATGTCGCTGCCCGGCAGGTCCATTCGCCGAGCAATTGCCGCGGAGAGCTCGGAGACCATGTAGGAATGCTCACGAGTATAGCCATCGCGGACGTCAACCGCCGCCGCGAGGCTCCTTACGATGGCTCCTCGGCCCGTATGAGGCAGCGCAACGACGTTCTCTCCGGTATTTCTGCTCGGAAGGGCGGCTGCGGCCTGCACTTGATTGCCGCCCATGGCCTTGGCGAATTGCAGGGCGGAAAGAGCGCTCTCCACCAATTCCGGAGCGCTGGCGCCATCTTGCGGGTAGACACAAACACCCAGGCTCGCGGTGAGACGCAACTCCGTGCCATCGGAGGCGAGGAAAACCCAGGCGGCCACGTTCTTGCGCAGACGCTCCGCAACCTCAAGGCCGCCCTTTTCGAAGGTGTGGGGAAGGATCATCGCGAACTGATCGCCGCCGAAGCGGGCGACCAAGTCGATCTCACGCAACTGAGCTAGCAGGCGCCCTGCCAGCTCAAGCAGGATCCTGTCGCCGGTACGGTGCCCATGACGGTTGTTGACTGGATGGAAGCCATCGAGATCGAGCATGAGGAGGATGAATGTGTGGCCAAACCGATATGCTCGATCACATTCATGAGACAGCCGGTCTTGAAAGAGGCGGTGGCTTGCGACTCGCGTTAGGGTGTCCATGTTGCCCGTATCGAGGGCCTGGCTGAGATTTGCGCGCTCCTGCCTACGAAGGCCGCGAGCGAACAAACAGAAGGCGACCGAGGCCGCCAGCAGTGTGCCCTGTGCCGCATACGAGCCCTGGTAGGAAACTTCCGTGTCCAAACGGCTGAGGGCGAGGATTGTCGATAAGGCTAGAAGTAGGATCGCCAGAGCCGACGGCACGCTCCATCTAAGGGCCTGCGCCCGTCCGTGGATGGCGGCGATCTGGAAGAAGAGGACCAACCCCGCGATGATGAATGCCGCGGCGCAGGTGGCTAAGCCCAGGCTCAATAGACTTGAAGGATCGATCCGGTCTCTCCTTTTCGAGCCCCGATGCTAAATGAGGCTGCGGCCGCCTGGTCCGCACTCGGGTGCCCACCCCGCGTAGCACCATTTCGCATCTAGTCCGTTCTCCTCGAAAAAAGGGTCTTCGACGGGATGGAGGAGTCTCCTCCCGGGTTGGAAGGCTGCATGAAAGCGAAGCCCCGGCCCCCAGAAACGCAGTCGGGCGCCCTCTGGGCGGGCGCCCGGAGCGGTCCTTCTCTCGCGCTCGCTTATCGCGTTCTCGCGGCGAGGTCTCGTTCTGTAGCAGCCCGCTACGAATACCGCTGCTCGAGCCAAGGGTCTCCCAACTCGTGGTAACCCCGGGTCTCCCAGAAGCCCAGTCGTTGCTCCACCGTGAGGTCTATACCCAGGAGCCATTTGGCGCTCTTCCACAGGTAGAGACGGGGCACGAGAAGGCGGACCGGGCCGCCGTGCTCCGCGGAAATGGGCCCGCCCTCGTATTCGTAGGCCACGATGACATCTTGTCTCAATAGCTCGGATACGGGAAGATTGGTGGTCCAGCCATCGGGTGCGGTGATGACGGAGTGCTGCGTGTCGGCCTCGACTGCAGCCTCTTCGAGCAGTGTGCGCAGCCGCACACCCTTCCACCTAGTGTCGAGCTTCGTCCAACCGGTGACGCAATGCAGGTCGCATGTCTGCTCTACGGCGGGAGAGCTGAGGAGGGCGTTCCAATCGATGGCAAGAGGTTTCGCAACGTGACCTGTGATATTCAGGACCCAGGATTCTCGACGCAGATGCGCGACCGAGCCTGCGTGAAGCACCGGGAAGTCGGCAACCAAGTTTTGGCCGGGGGGGATGCGGTCAAGGTGGGACGGTGACATGATCCATCTTCCACTAAAATGAGGCCGCCCAACGGGGGGCGGCCTCATGTACGCGATTCTGCATCTCGA
>JAMDEO010000222.1:0-630 GCA_023483915.1 Actinomycetota bacterium | reverse complement strand
GGGGGCGGCGCTCCTACTCGATCGTGATGGCGCCTTCCGGACACTCATCGGCTGCCTCCTCGCAGCAACCGGCGTCCTCACACGCGTTGGGGTCGATCACGTGACTAAGGCCATCATCGCCGATCTCGAATACATCGGGGCAGATGTCCTCGCAGATCCCGCACCCGGTGCAAAGATCCGGATCGACTTTGGGAACACCCATGATTATCCTCCTCTGAAGACTTCCGAGCGTGCCAATATAAGCAAAGCCGTGAGCCCAGTGCAAGCCCGTGTCCAAAGACAGCAAGGCGAGACAAATTGGTGGTAGTACAATACCAGCCCCGCAAGGCCATACCAGGAAAAGCACAGGGTGATGACCAATGACCGCCAGACGTCAAAGACGCACTGTACCAGCGATCGTTCGCGCAGTCCGGGAGCTGTGCGCGCGCGAACAGCTCTTCCCCGCAGGTTCGCGAGCCCTGGTACTGGTCTCGGGGGGTCAGGACTCCACGGCACTTCTCGAGATGCTTGCCGGCGGCTTGCTGAGAGCTGATGGACCGGCAGAGGTGCTCGCTCTCCACGTCAATCATCACCTTCGGGGCAAGGAGAGCGACGATGACGAGGAGTTGGTTGGGGAGAACTGCATCCGGT
>JAMDEO010000227.1 GCA_023483915.1 Actinomycetota bacterium | reverse complement strand
TGTTGGCGCGACCCTCGCCCCCTCTCGGCGTGGCTTCACTTCGCCTGGAGCCCGCAGGGGTGAACGACGGGACTTGAACCCGCGACCGCTGGGGCCACAACCCAGTGCTCTACCAACTGAGCTACGTTCACCACGCTCCCTCACAACCCTCTGCCAGGCTTGCCCTGGCAAAAGCGCGCCTGGCAGGATTCGAACCTGCGACCCACGGATTAGAAGTCCGTTGCTCTATCCAGCTGAGCTACAGGCGCATGACTCCGCCCGGATGCCCGCTGGGCGTGCACCCGGGCTATCGTCCTCGACCGGCAGAAGAGCGGGCGACGGGGATCGAACCCGCGACATTCAGCTTGGAAGGCTGACGCTCTGCCAACTGAGCTACACCCGCATGCATGGCCTCTGCTGGTTCCCTCTGACCTATGGTCGGGACGAGAGGATTTGAACCTCCGACCCCCTGCTCCCAAAGCAGGTGCGCTACCAGGCTGCGCCACGTCCCGATTCTTCGCACTCCCGCCCCGGGTTACCCTGGGCGGGCACCCGGCCTCGGCCGCGAGAGTATAGCAGGCTGTTGAAGAATGACGCTTCGCCCTCAGAGTGCGATGGACGAGCGCGAGAGGAGGACGCAGGAAGCGAGCGTAGCAGCGCTACGTAAGCGACCGAGGACGTGCTATCGCGCCGCCCAATGCGCTCTGGGGGCCTAGGCCTCGTTCTTCAGCGGCCTCCGAGCAGGCTGTTGAAGAATGACGCTTCGCCCTCAGAGTGCGATGGACGAGCGCGAGAGGAGGACCGCGGAGGCCCGGGACTCGAGACCGACGCCGTTGGCGGACACTGAAGGCTTCTTTGGACTACACTGGAGCCTGATAGGACACCCGTTCTTTTCGGAGGACTCAGGATGAGGGCGCTTGTGACTGGAGGAGCCGGATTCATAGGGTCGCACGTCGTTGACCGCCTCCTGTCTCTTGGCCATTCCGTCACGGTCGTCGATAACCTGGCAACGGGAAAAGTGGAAAACCTTGTTTCCGCTGCCAAATTCCGGCAGTTGGACATCCGCGATGAGAAGCTGGCTGACATCTTTGCTGAGGCGAAGCCCGAAGCGGTCTTCCATTTGGCGGCCCACATCGATGTCACCCGCTCCGTCCGCGAACCCGCTTATGACGCCTCGATCAACGTCCTCGGATCCCTGAACTTGCTTGAATGTTGCAGGCTTCATCAGACTCGAAAGTTCATCTATTCGGGCACTGGCGGAGCTCTGTTTGGGGAGCCCAGCTATCTTCCGGTCGATGAGAGTCATCCCGTTGATCCCATCTCTCCATACGGAGTGAGCAAACATACAGTGGAGCACTATCTATTTGCCTACAAACAGAACCACGGCTTGGGATACACCGTGCTCCGCTACCCCAATGTGTACGGACCACGGCAAGATCCTCATGGAGAGGCGGGAGTCGTGGCCATCTTCTGCTTGCAGATGCTCACCGGGAGCCAGCCCGTGATTTTTGGAGATGGGAGCAAGACCCGCGACTACTGTTACGTAACCGATATAGTCGAGGCAAATATCATCGCTCTTAACAGCCCGGCCACCGGAGTCTACAATCTGGGCCGAGGCATCGAGGTGAGCGACCTCGAGATCTTTGAAACGGTTCGGGAGGCCGTGGGCTCGAACATCCGCCCGGCATTCGCGCCCGTCCGTCCCGGAGAGATTGAGCACATCGCCTTGGACGCTTCCAAGGCCGAGCGAGAGTTGGGGTGGAGATGGAAGGTGGGACTGAACGAAGGCGTGGCGGAGGCCGTGGCTCACTTCCGCGCGGCGACCGGGAAGAGGCAGGCATGACCAGAAAGGACCGTCGCGACGGCGACCGCAGAGATGACCGGCGCGATAGTGATCGCCGGGATGGCCAGCCCGATCAGGAGCAGCGCAGAAGTGGAGAGCAGGAGGCTCAGGAGGGTGAATCGCTTGTTGCGCTCAAGGCCATCTTGGCCAAGGTGGCTGCTTTGCTCAAGCCGCTCCAACTCACGCAGGAAGAATCGATCCGCTTGGTGGAGCAACTCTACGGCAGCGTGCTCGAGATGGATGTCAAATTGGCGGGAGAGGCGGACGATACGCGCAAGTCTTCCGTGCTCTATCACATCCAGGAGACTGTCATACGCCGGAATGGCGATGGCCTGTCGGTCGAATTCCCTTCGCCGCGCGCCGAGCCCAGCGGGCCTGACAGCTAGACTACTCCTCTAGCGCCGGTCGCACCTTCGCAAGAACTGGTAGGGCAGCGGTGGCGATCAGTCTAACCCCGCGCCCCCGCCAGAGCCGAATGACACCTGCACTCAGGCTCTTCGGAAAGCAGGGGGATGACCCTAAACAGCAGTTCGCGCAGACTGGCGTTGTTCGCGTTGAAGGCTGCGACCACATCGTGATGGCTTACCGCCGGCATAGTCGGGTCATCGGCAAGACCCGCGTCGTAGTCGGTGATCAGCGAGATATTCGCGTAGCAGAGCTCTAATTCCCGGGCTAGGTAGCCTTCCGGATACCCCGTCATGTTGATGACGTCCCAGCCCATGGCGCTGAACCATTTGCTTTCCGCGCGAGTCGAGAACCGCGGCCCCTGGATCACGACCACCGTCCCCCCGTCATGAACCGTGATGCTCAACTCACACGCCTCCTGCACCAGGACCCTGCGTAGATCGGGGCAATATGGGTCGGCGGAGGAGACGTGTGTGGTGATGGGCCCATCATAGAAGGTGTCTCGTCTCCCCCACGTCCTGTCGACGAACTGGTCGCAGAACGACAAAATGACCTAGACCAACTTCTTTCTTCAGGCTGCCCGAGGCACACGGGCCGATAATCCTCCTCACCCCGAGTTCCTTCATGCCCCACACATTCGCCCTGTAATTGATCATATGAGGGGGGAGATGGTGCCGCCGCCCGTGGCGGGGCAGGAAGGCAACTCTTTTGCCACCCACGTCTCCGATGAAATAGCTGTCGCTCGGTTGACCGTACGGCGTGTCAACGGCGACTTCTTCAACATCTTCCAGGAACGAATAGAACCCTGACCCCCCGAAAACCCCAATCTCGGCCTTTGCCTCCATTACTCACCTTCCTGATCGTCTTCCGAAGTAGTCTCGATTGACGGCTCGGTCCCGGCTGCTTGCTCTGTCGGCTGGAGTGCACCCACATATGCCATCTGCAACTCGGACAGAACCCTCCGGTGCGCCTGCATCTCGGCAGCTGGCCTAGACGACTCCATGACCGGCACGAGGACTCTGAAGGCCTCTATGGCTAAGTGCGCTTGATCTAGGTCGCGCTCAGAGCCGGTCTCCGGGGTTACGCCCATTTTTCGTAAGGCAAGCGTCGCCAATGACTGCAACATCGTGGCAAGATGGTCGCCCACAGTCATGCGACGAAGCTCGTCCTGGAAACGGGCCAACATTTCCACTTCTTCGGGCTCCAGGCCCATTTTTTCCTGTTCATCCACAGGGCTGGACCTCCCCTAGTGCTTGATTCGAGATGAGGCTGAGTCCGTCGAAGTTATCACAGCGACCGCGCTGTTAGAATGTGAGAGCTGTGGCCGAACGTCTGAACACCTCACTGCATGTGCGCGATCCAGACCTCTTCCTTGTCCGGCTGGCGCGGGAGGGAGATACGGATGCGCTGTCAGAACTCTATCGCCGGCATGAGCGGCGCGTCTATAACTTGGCACTTCGGACTGTTGGGAATCCTTGGGATGCAGCCGATGTGGCTCAGGAAGCGTTTATCAAGGCTTTTCGCAACCTGGACAGCTTCAAAGGCGAGTCTCTCTTCAGCACCTGGCTACACCGCATCGTGGTCAATGCGGCCTACGACCTTCTCCGTCGGCAGCGCCCAGAGCCTATCGACGAGGAGATACTGAACGACCTTTCAGGCCCGGCCGGCCCGGCCTCAGTCGTGGGATCCGGCCGGGAGGGGATCGACCCGGCACTGGACGGCATCTCTGATCCCTTGCGCGATGCCCTGATGCGGCTGAATGAAGGTTTCCGCTTCGCCGTTGTGCTTTGTGATCTGCTTGGGTTTCCCTACGGGGAGGCCGCCGAGATTCTCGGGGTGCAAGAGGGCACCATCAAATCCCGGATATTCAGGGCCCGGGAGGCTTTGGCGGAAGCGCTTGCCGACGTGGGCTACGACATTCCGTCTCCGCGGAACCGCCGACGTGCAGAAGGCGTCACATCGGCGGGCGAAATAGGGGAACAAGATGAAACCGAGGGGTAACAGCCTGGATTCCGGGCCAACCGGATCGGGCAAGTTCAACCGTCACATAGAGGGCTGGGACGCGTACGCCGTCGACTATCTTGATGGCAGACTCAGCCCCGATGACAAGGCTGCCGTCGAACAGCATCTCGCCGAATGCCAGGCATGTGCGGTTCGCATGGCGGCTCAGCAGCGCGTCGCCAGCCTCCTGCAACGCACCCCTGATGTTGAGCCTCCCGAGGATCTTGAAGACCGGATCCTAGGAGAGCTTCTCTTCCCGATGCGGCCGGGAGCTGAGCCGGCATTTCGCGGGCGCAAGCTAGAGCCACAGCCAAAACCCACTTGGTCCCGGCGCTTCAGGCCTTGGATACCAGTGACTGCGGTGGTTGTCGTTGTCCTCATGGGTATTGTCACGTTCGGCGTGCTCAAGTCGAACTCGAACAATCTCGCGTCTCGTCAAGAGGCTAGTACCACCGCCCAGGTGGCAACCGATCGGGCGAGCGCAGGATCCACCTTCGCCGGAGCGGCTCCAACCATGACCACTGCAGGTGCCGCGGTAACAACGACTGTTGTCGCCGCTGCCACGACGACGTCGGCCAGCACGAAGCAGACGCTGACAGGTGCCCAAGCCGTGATCCGAGATCCTAAACAAATGGTAAGGGCACTGGAGTCCGCGGCCGGGCCGGCCTACATATCCTTCCAAGCACTCCCGTCTGAGGCGGGAACCCCTCCCGGAGGAACCGCGGCCGACGACACCACGACCGAGACCAACGTTGCGGCGACAGAAACCACCCAGGAAGCCGCGACCGGAGGCACTGCTCCTGCGGGGTCATCGGCTGGACCGCCGGCAACAGAAACCCCGCTATACACGGCGGATACCCTCTCCCCTGCCAAGGCGGACGAGGTTATTTCCCAGGTGGCGGCTTTCACCACCCTCGAGCAGCTTCCGCCCGAGCTCTCCGTGGGTGGACCGACATTCGCCGCCTATGTCAGTCACAAGCAGCTGAATGCTTTCCTCGACCTCTTGTTCTCGATAAAGGCGTCCATCCAGACAGACTTGGCTCTGCAGATGTATCCAGATGACGACGCAACCGAGACTGCCGGGATGATCGTGCAGAACAAGGCTTTCGTACCCGTCATCATCGCACATGTCGTCCCGCAACCTGCGGTGAACAGGTATTCGTTCACAACTTCAACTCTGGTCCCTGCAAACCAGGAGGGTGCGGGAGCCGGTGTCGCCACGCCGGATGACGAGGGCACACACGTCCTGATAGTGATCTTAGTTCGTCGATAGGCGAGGACAAAGCTACCGCTGTGAAGTCGGGGTGCCGGGATTTGAACCCGGGTAGCGCGTGACCTTTATTGCGACGACGTCTACCATCAGCATACATCACAGAACGCTCCACTGTCTGATGGCTGTTCTCTGAATCGTCGTCGTTTACCATACAAAGCACCACACTGATACGACAAAACTCCCTGTGGACGGCCTGAAATGTCAATTATGCTTGACAGCTGTCTTCTAGTATGCGACAATATCTCCTGTACAGCCACCGTAGGAAGGAGAGAATGGATGCCCACTAGGATACCCCGCACGCCTACAACTAGGCAACACCGCGACACAAGTGGGAGACCAGTGCAACCCCAAGTGCGCCCGCCCCACGAGGTTGACTGGTATCGCAGAATAGTCGAAACGCCTAGTGCTGGCGTCCTGGGTCCCTACATCGACAGCTTCATCCGACACTTCAGACTCGAACATGACTCCCTCTCGTCCGCGTACTACTACCGCCGAGAACTCAACCTCCTCGCCAACTACTTCCCAAGGCTAACGCCCACGGACTACACACGGGCGCATCTGCTCGACTACACATCAACAGTCGGTGTCGGACTCTCCCCGCGCTCACGAAAACGCATCATAAGCATCATCCGTGTGTTCTTCCGGTGGCTCGAAGAGATGGAGATAATCTCCAAGAACCCTGCTGTGGTCCTAAGAGCCCCCAAAATTCCGAAACCGCAACCACGCTTTTTGGAACCAGAACAAGTCAATAACCTCCTCAACCACATGGACGGCGACCTGCTCATGCAGGTCTACGCCGCACTCGGATGCTACGCCGGCTTACGTCGAGGCAACATCCACACCCTTGAGTGGGAAGACGTAGACTTCGACCAAGACCTCCTCACAATCCGTCACGCCAAGGGCGACAAGAGCAATCACATCCCAATAGCCCGCGAACTGAAAAGGCTCCTCATAGTCTGGAAAACCCGCTGCCGAGAGTCAGACTGTCCTCTTGTTATTGCCCATCTCTACAACGGCAAATGGCGCCCCTATTCGTGGAGCCAAGCGTACCGGATGCTGAAAAAGTACATGATTGAAGCCGGTCTGCCAGAGGAGGCGAGCGCCCACGACCTTCGGCGGACATTCGCGACAACCCTCCACCGGAAGGGTGTCAGCACCACGGTAATCTCTCGACTCCTCGGTCACTCGGACATATCAACGACCCACTGGCACTACACATTCACAAGTGATGAGCAGAAAGAGGCCGCTATCGCCTCTCTGTCGTACTAGAGGCAATCCAATAAGAGACCTGAGAGAACGTCCTATATGGAGACAGAGCCATGACAAAGAGCGCGACCATACCATCACCCTATGCAAAGTCGTTCGGCGACTACCTGCACTTCATCCGGACAAGTGTGTTCCGAGAATCTCTGCGTGAGTACGCACAACGTGTGACCCTCTCCTCGGGATACATTGGGAGATTGGAGCAGGGTTTGGCCGGCGTTCCACGCCGTGAGACCGTCACACTCTTGGCAACGCGCTCCGGCCAGGAGCCTGATGTGTGGCTGGTCAAGGCCGGCTACGCTCCTGAGGGAGACGCCGCCGACACCGAACTGGAATACATCACGCTCAAGCTAAGGCGCCTAACCAAAGAACAACTCGAAACCGTGGTCGACCTAATCGATGCGATGGCAGCGCGAAACGACCGCAAGGGCAAGCGATAGGGACCTTCTCCGAGCCGCCCGCGGGCGTTGTCACTCATTCCCAGGAGGTATCCCCATCTAGCCACATTGCCTGGCCAGCGCCGACGGAGACATCTACGGCATCTTCTTTCTCTGTTGTTCAACTGACATGGGTTTCTCGTACAAACGGTCGTTTTTGGGCCAAGTCCCCATGGGAGAATTCAATGTGCAAAAGAGGCAGAACGGTTGGAACAGCAACCCCAGCGAGTGACAGAAACAATGCGTCGGCAGGCAGCTAGTCTGTCCGGCATACGAGCCCACAAGCTCTGCCCCGAGCAGGTCCGCAGCATCCTTAGGAACCAAAAGGCCGCCCCCCGTGTTCAAGTGCTGGAGCGTCGGCTTCGAAAAGAGACATTCGTCGAGATGCGCGACGAGCCGAAGAAGTCGGCGGAGTCGGCGGAGCCGACCCAGAAGATGCTGAGATTTCTCTCCCAACTGACTGCGATAAGCGCTAAGCGGCTTTCGGTGCTGGACCGCACTCAGGTAGGAGCCATGCTGGACCTGCTGCGCAAGGGGGACGAGCAGGCCCGGCGGAAACCGCTCGACCAGCTCCCCGGAACGCTTCTAGTCAACTCCGGA
>JAMDEO010000083.1:6462-7896 GCA_023483915.1 Actinomycetota bacterium | reverse complement strand
AGAACCAGATCGCGGAGACAATGGGCTGGGCCTCATCTCGTGGCATGGCTGTTGCCGCCGTTGGTGGCGGAACAAAGCTCGGCTTCGGCAATCCGCCCGTGCGCCTGGATTTGGTGCTCGACATGAGCGCCATGGATTCCGTCGTCGAGCTTGACTCTCATGATCTAGTCGTTACGGCCCAGGCAGGGGCAAACATCCAACAGCTTCGGGCGCTTGTGCGTGAGGACTCCCTGGTTCTTCCAATTGATCCCCAGTTCAGAGACCAAGCTACCTTGGGGGGGGTTATCGCCTGTGCGGACCACGGACCGCGGCGAAGGCAGTACGGAAGTCTCCGCGATCTGGTTCTCGGAGTGAAGGCTGTTCTCCCCGATGGCAGCTCTGTTAGTTTTGGAGGGCGCACTCTCAAGAACGTCGCCGGCTACGACGTGGGCAGGCTTTTCATCGGGTCGCTGGGAACCATGGGGATTATCACGGAGGCCACCGTGCGGCTGCTGCCGTCCTCTGCCTCTGACGAGCTGTTGTTCGTTTCGCTGCCCGGCCTGGAGGACGGACGCCGCTTGGCAAAGAACATACTCGAATCGGTTCTGATTCCGTCCTCACTCGAACTCATCTCCCCCGCGGGTGCGGAACTTCTGGGTTTTGCCAGGCTATCGCCATCTCCCAGCTATCTGATGCTGATTGCGGCTGAGGGCCATCCGGCCGCTGTGGAGCGCCACGTGCGCGAGATCTCGGCCTTCTGTCGCGAGATGGGATCGAACGTTGGAGTTCGCCGGGCGCATCAGCTCGGCTTGACTTCGGAGGGCGCCTGGGACATGTTTGCGCAACTGCGCCAAAGGGCTTTGGGCGCCGGCTATCTCGTCGGCCTGCACTGCAGCGTGCCTCTGGCGCAGATCTGGGACGTCGCTGAGGCAGTAGAAAGGCTTTCTCCTGCCTATGCCACTACCGCGGCCTACACCATGAGTTGCGGGACGGGATGCATGGAATTGCATGTGGCCGGCTCTTTGCCTGGTCTGCTTGCTCATGCGGAACAGCTGCGGGAGGAGGCCGAGAATAGAGAGGGGGCCCTGACCCTACTGAGTGGTGGGCCGGAACTGGGCGGGGCATTCGATGCATGGGGGAGCTGCCGGTCTGACTATGGACTGATTCGTGCCCTGAAAGGAAAATACGATCCCCGGGGCATCATGAACCCGGGTCGATTCGTGGGAGGACTGTAAAGGTGGCGCAGAAGCCGTCGGCTGGCAAGGAGAGCTCGGTGGCCACGTCCGCTCATGATGGTGTGGCCGCGTTGGTTGCCTTGTACGACGAGGTGGCCAAGTGCGGAAGGTGCGGATTCTGCCAGCCATTCCTGGGCTCGGAGGTCGGCTTCTGTGAAGAGCATGCCCATAGCATCTAGCTTCTCGAGGCCGATTCCATGCTCCCCACTGATCGTGCCGC
>JAMDEO010000083.1:5779-6452 GCA_023483915.1 Actinomycetota bacterium | reverse complement strand
GCTGCCACGGCAAGGGAAGCCCACGTAGCTCGTGGGAAGAACGCGCTATTCCGCAATCTGATTGAGGGAGAGACTGCTCTCGAGTCACGCCTTCGGGAAGCCTTCGAGAATTGTCTCCTGTGCAGAGCTTGTACGGCCAACTGCTTTCCTGCGATCAAGACGGACCAAGTGGTTATCGCGTTTCGCGAGACCTACGGACAAAAGTTCGGGCGATCCACCATCCAGCGCTGGATATTCCGCCGGTTGCTCCCCTATCCGAGGCGCATGTCCCGGGTCATCGGGCTGCTGTGGCTTGGGCGCCGGCTCGGGCTAGCAGGGATTGCGAAGCGCCTGGGTCTGCTGAGGATGATCAATCCCAAGCTGGAGAAGGCGATGGAGATCAGGGATGAGGTGCCCGCGACCTTCCTGAGGACCAGGCTGGAGAAGCGCGTTAGGCGGCCCGGGATGCCTTCGGGTCTCAAAGTCGGTTACTGGATTTCCTGTGGATACAACTACATGCTGCCCGAGGTGGGAGAGGCAACGGTAAGCGTACTCGAGGAAAACGGGATCGAGGTGACAGTCCTGCCCAATGCGTGCTGCGGGATGCCGGTGTACGGCTATGGCGACGTGGAAGGAGCCCGGATCCTGGCCAAGGGCAACCTCGACAAGCTCGGTAACCTCGACCAGTACGACT
>JAMDEO010000083.1:0-5769 GCA_023483915.1 Actinomycetota bacterium | reverse complement strand
AGTCTCCGATTGCGGTAGCTGCTCCGGGCATCTCAAGGAATACGCCGACCTCCTGAGAGACGAGCCCGAGTATGTGGAGCAGGCCGAGGTCTTTGTCTCCAAGGTGAGGAGCTTCAGCGAGCTAATGGCGGAGCTCGGGATCAGCGCTCCGCTCGGTGAGCTCCCGTTCACGGTCACCTACCACGATCCGTGTCATCTGGGGGCCCGTTATCAGGGCGTGGTCTCCCAACCGCGGGATCTGATCAGGTGTATACCAGGCGTCGACTACCGCGAGCTGCCTGAGGCCGATTGGTGCTGCGGGGCCGCAGGGTCGTACAACTTCATGCACAATGATATCTCGATGAAGATCCTGGATCGCAAGGTTGATAACGTGGAGAGGTCTGGGGCCGAGGTAATTGTGACGGAATGCCCATCCTGCATCATGCAGCTTGCGCTGGGGGCCAAGCGCCGGGGCCTGGCGGGACGGGTGTTGAGCGTCTCTCAGTTGCTCCAGGAAGCCCTCCGGAAGGCGCCGGCAACGGTCCCCGCCGGCTCGTCGGCGGCTGAGCCCACGGGAGGTAAAGCCGCGGGCACGAAGGCAGGATAGGAGCAACCATGGGCTCTCGTATGACAGGTCGCGTGGTCATCATCACGGGCGCGGCCAAGGGGATCGGTCGAGGCATTGCCAGCGTCTTCGCTTCCGAGGGGGCAATCGTCGTCATAGCCGACGTCGATGAGAAGGCGGGCAAGGCCACGGCAGCGGCTCTGGCCGAGACGGCTACCGTCGATTTCGTGCGCACAGACGTGACAAGCAGGGAATCGTGCGAAGGGGCCGTGGCGGCCGTGCTTGAGCGGTATGGCCGGGTGGACGTCTTGGTGAATAATGCCGGCATTTACCCGCAGGCGTTCCTGCACGAGATGAGCGAGGCCGACTGGGATAGGGTCTTCGCCGTCAATGTGAAGGGTATGTTCTTTATGGTTACGGCTGTTCTGCCTCACATGCGGCAGCGTCACGGCGGGCGCATCGTTCTCACCTCGTCGGTGACGGGTCCGATCACGGGCAATCCAGGGTGGGCGCACTACGGTGCGACCAAGGCGGCGATGCTTGGCTTCATGCGGAGCGCCGCGATCGAAGTCGCCAAGGAAGGCATCACCATCAATGCAGTCATGCCTGGGAACATAGTGACCGACAGCCTGGAGGACCTTGGGCAGGACTACATCGACGCACTGGTCGCCTCCATACCGATGAAGAAGCTTGGCGAGCCGGAAGACGTAGGCTACGCTGCTCTGTTCCTGGCCTCGAACGAGGCGAAGTACATCACAGGCCAAACCATAGTGGTCGACGGGGGCCAAGTCCTGCCGGAGGGAGCCACGGCGGTCGGCTGACCCCTCCAGAGGCGCCCGCGGCGCCGCCGTGTGGTCCGCTGCGCGGCCGCGCCGTGCGGGCTGACGCGGTCGCCTCTCGTCGGCGCGCTCTTGCGCGATGGTGTGGCACGCGCAGTCGTCGCTCCTATGCGACAAATCATTACTATCCAGTGTTTAAGTTGTTGGTCAGCGAGGCACTCCTGGGTTAGTGAAGCGGTCCCATCGTGGGCCGGATTGTAAGCAGAGGCGAGGTGCAAGAAATGGCGGCTCTAAAGCATTATCGTGCCACGACGGTCTTGCGCGCCGAGAACTACGAGCGCGCCAAGAAGTTCTACACTGGGGTACTCGAGCTGGACCAGGAAGAACCTGGTTTCGTAGCGGCAGCACTCAGTCCCGGACCACTAGAGAAGGCGGTGGCCCAAGCCCCACCCACCGAAGGTAAGTTCTACGCGGGCCACGATACGGAGATCTCCATCTACGAAAGACCCGGGATCCCCGCTCCCACGAACACAGTCCTCGCTTTTGAGGTGCCATTCGACGATTTCGATGACACCCTTGAGGAACTGCGGTCCAAGGGAGTGGTCTTCGAGGACTATGACATACCTGACATCGGCTTGAAGACCGTGAATGGCGTTGCAGTGATGGAAGGGTCAAAGGCGGCGTGGTTCAAAGATACCGAGGGCAACATAATCGGCATCGGGTCGGCCGAAGCCGGATTTGACCGCAGGGGCCGGGCGCTCCCACTTCTCCAGTAAACGTTTTCCCGGTAAGCCTTGATGCGGTGATCCCCTGGGGAGGGCCTGGCTGCCTTCCCCAGGGGGAATCCATGGGCTGATGGAAACCGTCGCGCCGCTGGAACTCATCCTCTCGACCCGGGAGGACATGATTGCTGAGGCGAAGCGCATAATTGACGCCGCTCGCGAGCAGGGCATCGTTCTGCGCCTCATCGGTGGCCTGGCTGTGCGCTTCCACTGCAAGACCCTCGACTTCTGCGAGCGCGACCACGGGGATATCGACATGGTAGGCCACAGACGTGACACTGAGCGGATCGCCCGCCTTCTCGCCGTTCTGGGGTATGGCGAGGTCGTTCATGTGCGCCAAGCGACGGAAGGCCGCCAACTGCAGTTCTCCAGGGAATGCCGCCACAAAGAAGAGTGGGCCCACTACCAGCCCCACGACAACGACCACGTCGATATCTTTCTCGACAACTTCAAGATGGACCATGCCATCGACCTGACCGACCGGTTTGGTCTCGACCACTACACCATCACAGTGACCGATGTACTCCTTACCAAGCTGCAGATTGCCAAACTGACCGAGAAGGACGAGCGAGACATCTTCACCCTTCTGCAAGACCTCGAGCTAGGCTCCGGCGACGACCCCGAAGCAATCGATGTCCAACATATCGCCCAACTCTGCGCGCGCGACTGGGGCCTGTTCCACGATGTCCGACTCAATCTCGCGCACCTTAGTGCGCGGCTGGAGGCATACTCCTTGGAACTCGACGAGCGCGGGCGAATCCGAGCGAAGCTCAAGCGGCTGGAGGAGGCCATCGACGGCCATCCCAAGTCCGGCGGCTGGCGCCTGCGCGGGAAGATCGGCGAGCGCCTTCCCTGGCACGAGACGGTCGAGGAGCAGGATTAGGCGCGGGCGCGCGCCTCGGGTCGCACACGCTCGTCATCCACGAACGTGTGCGTCGGCTTGTCCCCGACCGCGGGAACAGGCAAATGACGACGTCGGCGTCGGGGTTGACGTGTTCGCAGGCGGCGAGAAGAATGACACTTGCCGGCGATGCCACGGCAGTTTGTTGCCGCTCTCAATTCTGAAGAAACGGGGTCACACCATGAATCCGGATAGCGAGACAATCCTTTTGGACCCTGGTCGGATACTGCAGACTCTCAATGAGTTCGAGGACATCGGCAATCGCTACCACGGCACGCCGGGCGAGTCGAGGTGTCGGGACTATCTTGCTGAACGCTTCAACTCTCTCCGGCTGGAAGATCCGCATCTCGAATCATTCAGGTATCTGGCCTATGAGAGGGAATCATGCTCTTGCCGGATGGTATCCCCCCAAGCCCGGCTTCTTGCGTGCGCGCCGCTGCAATTCTCGGCTCGTGGAGAAGCTGAAGGGGAAGCGGTCTATTTGGGAAACGCTGAAGCAGCAGACTTCGAACGGGTAGACCAACTTGGTATCCAGCTGGGCGGACGCGTCGTGGTCGCTCACTCAATCGCCCCGTTTCTTAGCGCGCCCTTCGTTGCAGGTCGAGAGATCGCCGCCTTTATCAACATTAGTCAGGCTCCGGACGGAGCAATAGGCAATTTCACAGCGGTTTTCTATCCGCCCCCTGATAAGCCGCCCTGGCGGGGGCGACCCTTGCCGTACCCGGCCGTCACAATCGAGGCCGGCGCGGGTAGAGCTCTGATCTCGACCATGACCGGACCATCCCCTGTCGTTGTTCGGGTGGAGCATGAGTGCCGGTACGTGGAGACAACAGCCCATAATGTCGTTGGCCGACTGTCGGGCGCGTCGGACGAACAAGTCGTAGTCGGCGCCCACTACGACAGCCAGGCGGACGGCCCGTGCGTATGGGACAACGGGACAGGGTGCGCCGCTCTTCTCGAGATTGCACGCGCCCTCCAGGGCGTGAGGCTGGCTCGAACGGTGACGCTGGTTGGGTTTGCTGTTGAAGAGGCCGGGTTGTGCGGGTCCGTCGCGTATGTTGCCCGGCACTCCGACGAGATGGGCAAAGTCGTCGGAATGGTGAATCTCGACACGGTGGCCAGCCGCTATCCCGCAAAGAGGACTATCTGGGCGGATGAAGCAATGCGCCACTTTGCTGATGAGTCGGCACGACAAGTCGGTTGGGACCCAGAGGTACTGTTTGATGCCAGGCAATTCCAGTTCTCGGATAACACTCCCTTCACCGACGCGGGCGTGCCCTCGTGCTGGATATGGAATTTCCCCCCGATTCACCCCTTCTACCACACATCAGGTGATATCACCGAGCTTGTCGATCCCGGAGCGGTGGCGATGACGGCCGGTGCTTCAGCAAAGGTTGCTCAGCGTCTCGCGACGGATTCTCGCGCGACTCTGGGGAGAGCAGAGTCGCCCACCGCCACAGATAGAGGGGCGCCAGGCTCAGTCTCCTGAGCCTGGCGCCCCGGACCGTCGCGATAGGGCGGCCTGTCTTGGCGCCGGAGCGTCAGCCTTTCCCGGCTCGGTAAGCCCGGCCAATCGCGTCGGCGCCCTTTATCGCATACATTGCAGTTTCGGGAGTTACGGGCATGGGCTCACAATACATCGTGTCTCCCTCGGCACATGCGGCCTTGCCCACTTCGAAGAGTTTACGGTCAAGCTCAGCTCCCTTGTCGGTGATCTTGAGCTGAGCAAGAGTCATGGGGAGGTCAATGGCATCGAGAAAACAGAGGACCTCGTCGATTTGGCTCTTGGGCCGGTTCTCCAGCACCAGCATAGCCAGCACGCCGAAAGCGACCTTTTCTCCGTGCGATATCGAGTGTGTTTCTGCCAATACAGTGAAGCCGTTGTGAATCGCATGAGCGGCCGCCAAGCCCGTGCTCTCGAAACCCAGGGCCCCCATGAGCAGAACAGCCTCAACAATCCTCTCGTATGCCGGCGTCGCAGCTTGGACCTCTGCGGCCCGCAGCGCATCCAACCCGTAGGTCAACAACGTCTCATAGCAGAGCTTCGCAATAGCCAACGCCGTGATGGGAGCCGTTCCCCCCGCGAAGTTGGGCTTTGCCGTGAGCGCACAGGTCTCTCCCTCGATCCATCCTGCCAGGCAGTCGCCCATACCCATGCGGAGCATGTGGGCAGGGTTATTGATCAGAATGCTGGTGTCGGCCACGACCAGATCGGGGTTTCGCGGCAGGAACACATACTCTTCGAAAACGCCCTCCGGGCTGTAGATGACCGCCACGGCGCTGCAGGCAGCATTGGTGGCTACAGTGGTGGGAACATTGATCCATCGGGCGCCGATGTCTCGGCCGACAACTTTGGCTGTGTCGAGTACCTTGCCCCCACCGACACCGATAACCACCGCCGCTCCTGTGGCATTGGCCAGGGCTACCAGCCGGCCTACCTCCTCCCAGGACGACTCGCCCCGGAAGAGTTGCACGTCAACCTTCATTCCCGCAGCCTCGAGGCCGGCAACCAGGGGACCCTGTGCCGCCTCGAGAGCGGTCCTGCCTCCTATGACCAGCGCCCGCCCTCCCATCTGGGCGGCGTACTTGCCTACCTCGGCTACAGCGCCCGGCCCTTGGACATACTTGCTCGGGCTGATAATGGTCTTCATTAACATTGCCGACACCTCACAGCATGGCCATGCCCGATAGGGAGCGTTCGTTTTCGGCTATCGATTCCTCGAGGATGTCAAGGGCCTTGTCGGCCTCGGCATCGGTCAGGTT
>JAMDEO010000240.1:4690-8097 GCA_023483915.1 Actinomycetota bacterium | reverse complement strand
CACCCACTACCTCCGGCAGGCTTTCGCCGGCTCGGGTACCCACACTGCGAGATACCTTGTGAAGCCGGGGGGGCGTACATGGGTGCGAGTGTTGTGCTTCGGCCTCAATAAGGGTGTGTATTTCCAGCTGACCGACAATGGTACGGTGGGTACAGCATCAGCGGGGCTTACGGGCACAATCTCTTCGCTTGAGACGGGGTGGTACCTGATAACGGTATCGGGCGACTTTTCGACCACCGGCCAAATGGACCTCTATCTGGCCAATGCTGATAATTCTCCCTCCTACTCCGGCATCGGCCACCAAGGCGTCGCCGCCGCCGGGGGCTCTACCACCATGGCCGTGCTGGCGGCGGGGGCCTCCACGGTGGACGACGTGTACAGCCACTGCTTCGCGGCGGCCAGCGCCAATAAGAACCTGGTGTGGCCGAAGGCGGCGAGCGACTTCTCGAACGGGTGGCTGAGTGGGTGGGCACCCAAATCCGGTTCAGAGGCGACCGTCACCTATGACGCTACTAATGGTGTCGATAACGGCGGTTGCGTGAAAGTGGAGTGCTCGACGACAGGGCTGGGTGCTACGAACTCCGTAGCTCCGTATCCCATTCGTATTCCCGTGATTGTTGGGCTTCCTTACTCTCTCTCAATGTCTGCCAAGGGTGCCGTGGGCGGGGAGCGCATAGCGATAGGTCTAGAGTTCCTCACCGACGCGGGGGCCTGGATTTCCTCTTCTGCTGCGTCCATGGACATCACGAACGCCCATGCGCGCGTGGTGCTCAATAATGTGGTGGCTCCTGCGACTGCCGCCTTCTGCCGCGTCACCATGATAAGTAACGGTGCTGCCGTGGCGAGCACCTTCTACGTTGATGAAATCCAGATTGAGCAGGCCGCAGCCGCCACCGCCTACATCGCCCCCACACAAGGCGCTCTCTGGTCGGACGCCGGGGCCAAGGGCGTCTTTTCCGACGCTCCCACGGTGGAGCACTCAGCGACCGGCTACAACGGGGGCACGAAGGAAATCACTTTCACCCCCGCTCGTGCCGCTGCGCCCGATGGCACTACTTACACGTTCGGCCCCGGCATCTACATCGCCCGCGCCCAACTAGGCGAAGGCACGTCCCTCCTGCCCTACGAGGAGACCACGACCCGGCAGACGATCACCTCGAAGTTCGGGAAGCCGTACTCCGTCATCCGGGGTGCGGACACCACGGCCTCCACCACGGACCCCACGCTGAAGACGGGCAGCATGAGCTTTGACGGCGGGGACTATCTGCGAGGCGGGGAGTCGCAACCGGCCTGGTCGCATGGGTTCGACGTGGCCTGGTACGCACCGGCCGCCGTCAACGCCGCGCTTGCTCAGCAGTACCTCGTCGGCCTCCCCGGCTCGAACACGGACGGTATGTACATCGGCAACGGCGGCCTCACCAACGAGATCATCGCGCTTGTGCAGGAAGGTGGAACGCCGACAGCGGCTTGGTGCCACGGCTCGGACGAACTCGCTATCGGCTGGCACGTGGCTCAATGGACGTGGACGGGCGCGGCTTGGCGGCTGTTCGTGGACGGAGCTGAGAAGACGCTGACTACGGCGGGCACGCAGGCCAAGTTCACCACGGCAGGCGTCCCATTCATCGGTTCGACCAAGGTACCCGGCACGTATCTCGCCGCCGGCACCCTCGTCCACGCCGTCGTCCCCTACAGCGCCCCCCGGAGCGTGTCCGAACTCGCCCGCTGCCGACGCTACATCAAAGGCCAAGCCGCCATCGCAGGAGTGTCCCTTCCATGAGCTACTTCATCCCTGACCCCGCAGCCGCACTTCCCAAAGCCGATCAGAAGGACAAGAAGAAGCGCCAGGACGCCCGCAAGCTGGCTCCAGGCTGGAAACGACCTACCACCAAGGCCGCCCGCCTGGCCGAGCAGCAGGAACGCATCGCGGCATTCATCGAAAGCGGGGGCACATGGCCTACCTGATATGCAAAGTGACCGACGAAGCCCTGGTGCGCGAAGCCTGCAACCCCACGGGGCCGGTCGAGGGCGGTATGCCCGGTGTGCGCTTGGACCTGCCTGTGCGCTCGGTCGATGGCCGGGCACTCTGGGGCCATCCCTGGGACACGACCACGCTGGAGTGGCTGGAGATACGGATTGCGGGCATTACGGGCGCGGTCGTGGTGGAAAGCTGGCCGGGAGACTTCGTGGCGGCAGCGGCGTGAAATCTCAAGGTGCCCCCCACGACCGCGGTAAAGGCGGCCCGGGGGGCGTGACACCAGAGGAGGCTACCCCCTGATGCACTTCTACCCTAACACCGGACGGGCCCGCGTGGTGATATTTCCATGACCGAGGAAACCCGGATGTCCCAACTCGAGGGCTCGGTGCGCGACCTCATCGAGCGGCTGGGGGAGACCAACACGTCCCTCGGTACCGTGGCCACGAAGCTCGACATGTACATGCTCGACCGCGAGCGCTCCGACGAACGCGCCCGCCGCTACCAGGACATCCACGACGCCCACTGCCGCGAGTGTCAGGAGACCCTCCGGGCCGACATCGCCCTGGCCGCGAAGGCGGGGCCGTTCCAGGATTGGGTGAATCGGTACAAGGTGCTGGTGGCTATCGCGCTTGCGCTGGCCGTGATGTTCGGGCCGGACCTCGGGCAGATCGTCATTCGGCTGATCGCGGCGGGGAGGTGAGCGCGTGAAGATCGCCTGTTTGCCGAGTAATCAGCACCTGAACGGATACGCAGGCATCCCCGGCGCGACCGAGGAGAAGTGGGCTGTCGCGGTCTCTGCCTGGGTCGTGCGTCGTTTGAACGAGTTCGGGGCGGAGGCGCGACTCTTCCACGTCCCCGGCCAAGGTGCGAAGAGCACGGACGAGTTGCAGGACATGCTGGACGAAGCCCGCTACTGGGGCCCGGACTACATGCTCTCCGTCCACTCCGACGCCGTAGGGGACAAAGCCCAGACCGGGATCCTCATGCTCATGCCGCGGGAGATCGATCGCTACGACGGCATCACGCTTGGCAAGGCCATCGCTGCTCGTGTCGGGCTGCCCTACAAAGGTGCCTGGGTCTACGGCAACGAGGCCCGCAAGATCAACTACCTGATGCTGCTCCGAGCGACCGAGATTCGCGGCTGCCTGGTCGAAGTGGGGGAGCACGCGACCGTGCTGGAAGCCAAGTGGAACTGGAGTCACACCAAGGAGATCGGCGTAGGCATCGCAGACGCGCTGGCCGACTACCTCAAGCTGGGAGGCGAAGACGAGATGACCAAGGAAGAACGCAACCTACTCCGCATCGCTGCCTACCGGGCGCTGGGGGCGTCCATCCGCTCGGAGGCTGTTATCGCCCAGCTTCGGGGCGACACGGCCAAGGCGGACGAACTGCTGGCCAAGGCTACGGCCGACGTGGCGAAGGAGAAGGCGAG
>JAMDEO010000240.1:0-4680 GCA_023483915.1 Actinomycetota bacterium | reverse complement strand
AAGGCGAGGCTAGAGCTGTGAGCGCCGCCTATGCGCTCAACGTTATTTTCTTGGCCGCCTTCGTGATTGGTGGAGTGATAGCGATTATCTGGCTCTGGGCGGAGAGGTAGTCATGAGCGAGAGAGACGCGGGGTATCGGCCTCCTATCACAGCGGCAATGGTCCGTGCCGTCATTCAGGAGTATGAGGTACTAGGGCGAGTCGAACGCCTAGACGGGGACGGGAATTACCTCTCTCCTTCCGAGGAGGAGGAAGGATGACCCCCCATCGCGTCCTCGGTTTCGCCGGCGCCGGTCTCATCATCGTGTGCATCGTCGCCAAGCTGCTGCGATGAACGAGCGGCGGGCCATCATCATCGAGCTGGCCCTGTTCATCGCGCTGTGGATCGTGCTCTTGGTGCTGCTGGTGCGGATATGACGGACGAACGCCTGAGCTACGAACCGGCACACGACACCACGGGACACTACGTGATCGCCACGGCTCGGACAGCCTACGGGCCACCCGTGAAAGCCGATGGGCGCACGCACCGGGAGGCGATGGAGGCGCTCGCGTCGGCGCTCATCGACCTCTACGAGTGGCAGTGGGAAGAGCGGAAGAAGTGGGAGAGCGCATGAGGTGGTTCATCCTCATCATGCTCGGCATGCTCGCCCTGCTCCTCATCATGGGCGTTCTCACTGAGGTCGCCATGGCCGGTCCATCTACGGAGGTGGTGCTGCATGACATCCTGGCTGCGCATGGGTCGCCGCTTGCGGACCTCAGCTACACGCCCGTGGCTTACTGGCGCCTGCATCGTGACTTTGACCTCGCTGGCTGGCTGGCTGTGGTGGCGGCGGAAACGTCCCTTGCTCGTGACTCATTCGCGGCCCGAACTCGGAACATCGGCTGCATCAAAGGCGGACAGGTGGGGCGACCTTGGCGTGATTGGCGAGTGGGTGTCACTGCCGGAGGCTACTCAATCTTCCCCGATTTTTATACAGGCCAGAGGGCGAGCATTCGATTGATAATGGATGCGGGCTACAACGACCTCCTACGCAGCCACCAGTGGCAAGCATTCGCCAACCGCTATTATGGAGCGGGCGTACCGGGCATCGGGCAATACGTCAGGAACCTAGAGCGATTCCACGCTGCTTTTGCGAGAGATGCACGCGTTCGCGGGCTAGCATGGTAAGGCTATCCGTCCGAGCCGTTTGGTATCATAAAGGGAGTGCCCCGGCGTGCGCTAACACCCGGGGCGTGATCGAACCTAACTAGGAGGTCCGATATGCCTGATTCTATCAGTCCCCCCGCGTCTAAGGTATGCACTAAGTGCGGCCGCGATTTGCCCTTGGCTTCCTATAACAAGCACAAAATAGGCAGATACGGGCTAAGGGCGCAATGCAGGGAATGTCAGAGAGCGGCGGGACGCCTCTACAGCGCCACACATGCGGAGCAACTCAAGCAGAAGCGTGAGCAGAACCGGGAATCCGCACGGCTGCGCAGCCATCAATACTACGCCCTCAACAAGGACAAAGTCGCGGCGGCACAGCGGCAGTATCACGCGGACCATAAAGAGAAGCGCAACGCCTACGGCCGGGCGTATCGAGCAGCCAACCTGGAAGCCTGCCGCGAGAAAGAGCGGCAGTATGCGGCAGCTCACAGAGAAGAGGCTCGAGAGAGAGCGAGCAAGTGGGTGCGTGAGCATCCGGATCAGGCTCGAGAGAGCCGACGCAAGTACAGGCTGCTACACCTGGCAGAAATGACAGCGCGGATAGCGGCATGGATGGCAGAGCATCCAGAGGCGGTGCTCGCAATTCAGCGCAATCGCAAAGCGCGAAAGCGCAATGCGACTGGCTCCCACACCGCAGCCGACATCCAAGCCCAGTACGACCGTCAGAAGGGCCGCTGCTTCTACTGTGACAAGAAGGTTGGCAAGAAGTACCACGTCGACCATGTAATCCCGCTTGCCAAGGGCGGCGGCAATGGGCCGGAAAATCTCGTGATCGCGTGCCCACCTTGCAACCTTTCTAAGAAGGACATCCACCCTATGGACTTCTGCGGAAGGCTGCCGTGAGCCTCATCGGCACATCCCCTGAGTACCGCGAGTATGCAAGCCGCATGACCCAGCAAGCTGCACCTGTGCGGCCCTTTGCGCCGTGTAGCCGCTACGTCCCCATGGACCCGTCCTGCGCAACCTGCGAGCACTCCTGCGACAACCCGCCGTGCGCGGACCTGTGCGCGGCGTTCGACCTGGCCGACGAACCGCGAACAGGAGGTGGTCCTGAAACTATGCAGCCGCATATCCCTGACCCGTCGCCTGGCCCGGCTGCGGCGACAGAGGAGAGTGAGAGATGAAAGAGACCTTCAAGAACGCCCTGATCCGCGCGGTGCGGACCTTCTTCCAGGCGGCTGTGCCCGTCTATCTGCTGGGCATCAGCGGGGCGGAGTCCTTCAACGGACTGGCCGACTCCAAACTCCTGACTGCCGCGGCGATCGCGGGCATCATCGCTGCGCTGACCTTCGTGATGAACGTGCTCGAGGGTGCGACCAAGGCGACCTACTCACGCGGCTGACCTAGACCGCTCCCCTCCCGGTTGCCTCTCTCCGACTTCCCCCCGGTCGGAGAGAGGCTTTTCTTGCGTGCTATGGCCGCACGATCCCGATAAGCGCTCGGAGCGCATCGCCCACGCGGCGAAGCTCGGCCACGTCTGCCCACGTGATTCCCTCCCGCGGCACTCGCTCAGCGACTAGGAAGCTCAGCGTCTCCAGTCGCGCGTTCACCTGGGCCAACTCACGCATGTATGCGCATGTGGCCCTGTCATCCCCGGCCCTTTCCACGCTCCCTCCGTTTCTCCTCCCCACCCTAGCATAAGGCTTTTCTCGCAAAATGCACGAAAATCAGCCTATACTGAGTATTGACAGGGTAGAGAGCCGATTGATAGGGTGGCCGCCATGATGACAGACACAGAACATCCCAAGGCCCCGAGAATCCCCAAGTCGTACAAGCTGTCTGAGGAGTGTGTATCTCTTCTGTCCGAGCTGTCCGCTAGGCTGGGCATCAGCTACACGGCCGTGCTTGAACTGGCTGTGCGCGACCTGGCCAAGAAGGAAGGGCTACGATGAGCGTAAACCGGGAGAGCGCATCAGCAGCACCATCCCCGGTCATAGGTCGTGCGCCACGCGCGGCCGTTTCTCCTTCTGCCCCCGGTGCGGCTTCTGGCTGCGCCGGGGGACTTCTCTCACTTCTCCCTCACGGGAGGGCATCGGCCACCTCCATCCCCGCCCTCCGTCGCCTCACCAACATGAGCGACCGCGAAGTACGGGCGGCTATCGAGGAGCTGGTCACGGTGCAGCACGTGCCCGTGGTCACGGCAGCCGGCGTCTTCATCGCAGAGACCCCCGAGGACGTAGACCTGGCCGTGGCCAACCTGCGTGCCCGCTCCATGGCGATGCTCAGGCGGTGTCGGGCGCTCCGACTGGCGCGGGAATCGCTGGCGTGGTCACCGACGCTGTTCCCGGAGGTCTGACGCCGTGAAGTACCGAACCATCGTGGCTGACCCACCGTGGCACTACAAGAGCACCCTGCCAGGGTGGCAGGGTGCTACGGACACGCCGCGTTCTACCGTCCCCTACGGCACGATGTCTATTGACGAGATAGCCGCTCTGCCTGTCCGAGACTTGGCGAACGTTGACGCCCATCTCTACTTGTGGACGACGAACACGCACATGGAGTACGCCTGGAAAATAGCTCGGGCATGGGGATTCAAGCCTTCGACGACATTGGTTTGGTGCAAGCCCCCCCGTGGCTTTGCGGGCTTCCCCACATACAACTCCACAACAGAGTTTGTGTTGTTCTGTCGTCGCGGCTCGCTCAAGGCAACGCAGCGTATCGACACCTCTTGGTTTGAGTGGCCCCGTGGTTCCCACTCTGCCAAGCCCGAAGCCTTCCTCGACATGGTGGAGCAGGTATCCCCCGGCCCCTACCTCGAACTCTTCGCCCGCCGCAACCGGCTCGGGTGGGACACGTGGGGCAACGAGTGCTGCGAACACATCAGTCTGGAGGCCACCCCATGAGCACCCGCACCCGCCTCATCATCATCCTCATCGTCTGGGCCATCATCGCGTTCGTGTGGCTGGCTACAGACATGGCCCGCGCCAACGCCTACGTCATCCACGGCCCCGACTCAGACGGCCGCTACGCCACGATCAGAAACGTGGCGTCCGAGCACCCGGGCGTCCTTGCCGCGCTCCCCGCCACGCTCGAGTTCCGCATCAACCCGTGGTCCTTCAACAACAGCGCCCGCACCAGCATCCAACCGGACGGGCATCTGCGTGTGGACCTCGGCAACACGGCCATGAATCCACTCTTCAGCGGCCTGGTGGCGCATGAGATCGGCCACGTCTTGCAGATCACGAAGCCCGGCCTCTACGCCGCATGGCTCAAGGTGGAGACGGCACACGGCTTCCCGGCGTCGACCTGGCGCACGTACCCGCAGGCCGGCTGGTGGCAGCACTCGCCGTCTGAGTCGTGGGCGGAGAACTTCACGAGGGCGCTGTATTACTCGGACTTCTCAGGGTGGGCGGTGCCGCGGACGGAGCTTTCGTGGCTCAGTCGGGCGGAGGTGTGGGGGTTCCTGAACGGACAGGGGATTCAGTGACCCTCCTGTATGTCGCCGCCCCGTTCATCTGGGCCGCCCTAGCCTTG
>JAMDEO010000007.1 GCA_023483915.1 Actinomycetota bacterium | reverse complement strand
CTGAGAGGAATGATGGGCCCCTCCTAGGTCACTGGCGGGCCGACCGTCTGTGCCGGCTACTGCTCGAGACTCAGCCCCTGAGTGTTTGGCAACTCCTGCCAATCCAGGATCTGATACGAGCCAACCGTCGGGAAGTATGGCGGCGGCGTGTGCAGAAGAAAGCCATCGTAGGTGTTCTCGCCGTCCTTGAAGCCCGCGTAGTCATTCGACCCATCGATGGGCGAAGTCCGTCTATACGGGGTCCCAAACGACGACACCGAGCCAAACATGGTCAAGGTGCCGCGACGCGGCCCCCAGCCACTGTGATAGCCGGAGCTGTCGAAGTTGACAAACTCGGCTCCCTCTTGGGCGATTAGCGCACAGTCCACTTCCATGTTTGTGGATTGAGTAGCCTGCTTGCCTAACGGGGCGTACATAGGGATCTTGATATTGTTCTGCGCGATCAAACCGACGGCGACGGTTCCATCCTTGTCGGAGTATTCGAGATCGCCGACGATGTTGATGTTGGTGGCCGTCTGTTTTCCCGGAGGATTCAGCTGCCCAGAAGACGCTATGGTGATGCGGCCGGTCAGGTTCTGTCCTTCCACCCATACGTTATCGTTGACGTAGATGACCCCATTGGCCGGATAGTCGCGGGCAGCGCCGAGGGGGTCGTGTGTGAGGGAACCCCCGTCGCCGTATTTGGTCTCAGTTTCATCTGTTACCCGAGCCACCTTGTACTTGTTGGGAGGTAGCAGCAAGATATACCAACCATGGGCCTTACCCGGCGCCGTTGGCGTGACATAGGCCAAGTTGTGAATCCCAGTGGCGAGGCCGCTCAGCCTCACGAAGTCCGAGGTCACTGTATTGAAGTCGATGGGCGGCACCGGGAAGCTCCAGAGCGCCCGCGAAGGGTCGTTCGAAGGGACATCTTGAGACCAGATGCCAGGTTTGGTTTGGCCGCCATAGTCATACGTGGACTGCGCGCAGGAGATCCTATCGTTGATGTTGCTGGTCTCGATACGGATCCCCGTGTTGGAGTGAGTCTTTCCATGCCACAACCGGTTGAGCGGTCCACCGATGTAGACGTCGTCATCTGTGAGGAGCAGGTACTCGCTGAACGCCGGACGTCCAATATGCGCACTTACCGTCCTGGGCACGTCCACGGGTGATTTCGCCGCCCCCGTAATCTTGACCGTAATGCGCGCGTCTCCGGCGCTCGGCGGGGTCACCTCCATACTGTAAGTCCCCTTCTGACTGCCGTCATACTGATCATTCAGGGTGAAGGTCTTGAAGTGCGGATCCGGTCCGTCATTGCCGGCGATGGCGAAGTTGTTTGCCTCTGAGGACTTGCCCGCTGCCACCATCCACAAGTATTGGTTCAGCCCCGCCTCGGCTACGGCTATCGACTGGGTGTAGGCCCTGTCCCTGGAGACATGCTGCTGATTGACCATGAGCGAGGCCAGGAGAGTCGTCGCGAGCATGCCCACAACCATGAGAACCATCAACACCAGGGGGAGAATGAAGCCTCCCTCCCCCCCGGTTGCGGACTTCACACGACTCAACCAACTTGTGTCTCGGGCAGCATTTTTCACTCGAGGCCTCCGGTATAACGCTGGCGAATCTGGACGTCGGTGGCGAGTTGAGTGTTGCCTTTGGCCAGGTTCGGTTTCTCATTGACGGTCAGCGCGATCCCAACCGTCACTATCTCTTGCCGAAGGGCTGTTGTCGAAGGCGTGAATTCCTGCAGGCTGCCGCCCACGTTCTTGTAATAGCGGAAAACCGGATTGGCCCCGTTCAGCACTGCGTTCTGAACGACCACGCCGTCCAGCGTGTAGGCCGGATAGGTCCAATGCGGCGTCGGGGTCAACACCCACGTTGGCTCCACCGATTGCATCTTGAGGGACGATCCCGCGAGGTAGTAACGAGCCTTTTCGGCTATGCCGTCGCCGTCGAGGTCGCAGTAGAACTCCAGATCCTGTGGAGAGGCCGTGGCAATCGCGTTTGTCTGGCTGGTCTGGTTATCCGCCGAGTTCGTGGCCATGCGGATGTAGCGGGCAACCTCGTTGATCGCAGTCCGGGCATCATCCTGATTCTGGATGCGAACCCCCTGCGAGTGAAACACTCCCGAGAGACTGAAGAGAATGGCAATGATAGCCCCGCTCAATATCCCGGCAAGGACGATCACGATCAGAAGCTCGATCAAGCTGAAGCCGCCTTGCTTGCGCAGGCGCGCCCGTAGGTCGCATAACTGTGGATGTATACGCGGAGGTGTCACTACCACCCCAGTTGGACGTTGATACTAATGGCACCGTTCACCAGAATGTTGTCCCCGTGATAATCCGAGTAGCCCCACTTGTGCACCACTATGGAGTAGGTGCCGTAGACGAGGGGCGTGAAGCTAACGATGCCACTACTGTTTGTATATAGTGACTGTCCCCCTGGAAAGAGCGTTACTTGGGCGTTTGAAACGGGCCAGGTCCAGCCGTTCCAGGTGGTCCGCACGGTAACCGTCAGACTGCCCGTTCCGGCAGTTGTAGAGGTTGTTGTCGTCGGAGCGAGAGTAGTCGTCGTTGTGGGGGGAAGAGTGGTTGTCGTGGTAGGTCCCCCTGCGGGCACAACGAAGACCACATCCTGCGTCGATCCGGGAACCAACGCGATGGCCTTTTCCTGAGCGTCATAGCCCTGGCCTTCGAGCAGCCTGACTATGTAGGGGTCGTTCTCGTTCGAGAAGCGGATGTTCGCGAAGACGGTGGGAGAGGCGGCTGAGGCAAAACTCTCGCTGAAGCTCTCCGGCCCTACGACGGTTATGTTCAGTCCTGTCACGGGCACGCCATTCGTGTCAACAACTGCGACGGTCATGGTGGAAAGCCTGTCTATTGTCAGTGTGTACTCCGTGATCTGCCCGTCCAGCACGACCTTCGGACCGTCGGAGTCGCTGTTGTAACCGGCCTTCGACACCGCCACCGAGTACCCCTCCTCGCCATCCGGGGTGAGACCGGGGATCATCATCTGGCCGGTACTGTCGGTGCGTAGTGCCGTAGCCGTGATATTCACGTTTGGAATGAGGTGGGTGTCTGTCACGACGATCTGGGCATCCGGCACCGGCAAGCCCATCGAGTCGACAACAGTAACCTGTATGGTTCCTCCCGGAACGCCGCCTGCAACATTGGTCACCAGTTCAACCGGCGCCAGTTCATCGTGATTCGACGCCGATACCGATACGGTGACGCGTCTGTAATTGGCCGGATAGGGGCCGGTGTAGCTGGAGTCGGTCCAGAACACGACCTCACGATGTAGGTGGATGTCAAGATTCTGCACCGTCCGATCTTCATCGGGAGCCAGCACTCCGTGCGGATGTCCGTCAGTGGTCCCGACGTCTTCATAGTTGAGCCCACGGATGGATTCCACGTCTTGGGTCGCCACTTGATGAAGTACCGAGCGAATGTCCGAGTCCATAACCCGGCTCGCCGCCGAGGCGAAGAACTGCGCCATTAGCACAAGGCCAACTACAAGAACGAAGCCGCCGACCAGGACCTCGACGAGAGAGAATCCAGTCTGGGGATTGAACCTTGTGAATAGCGCCTTAATCGTCCTACGCATGTGTTGCCCTCGTCACGCTTGGAGCCCGGCAGCGGCTACTCCTTCCGTCGCACTTGTACGCAAACACAGTGCGGATACCAGTATTTTCGGCTTTATGGGAGGGAAGCTTTAGCTTCCTATGCTTTTCACTAATACGCAAATCATTGCTCTAAGAGCCTAAAGAAGGCTGCTGAAGATGCCGATAAACAGGCATGTAGATCTCCTGGAGACTGAAGGGAGAGTGGGGCTCGACCATGAAGCTCTGCCCACCGCCGGCGATGCGTCGGTCCCAGCCGGTACTATCGCGGCGAAGCGCCGCTGGTTCTTGTTCGAGAAACCTCAGAAGCCTCCTCCCCAACCAGGGCTTCACACTGGTCGAAGTCATGATTGCAGCCATGGTCCTGCTGGTCGCAATGGCAGGCATCGTCCCCTTTTTCATCGGCGGGCTCAATCACTCGACAACGCTCAGATATAAGAGCCTTGCCACTAACGTTGCCCGAGAACGCATGGAAGAGATAAGGCAACTAGATTATCGGGAGATCACCGGCCCCACTGAACTCGCCACCCGTTTTGGCTCTTCCGCGACCGAACGAGGGATCGACTTCCAGGTGTCATACGATGTCCAAGAATCGTCCTACGACTCGGGTATCCTCAAGAAGGTCACGGTGAATGTCGGCTGGGCCGCTCCCCCCAAGGTTTCCGCCGCGGCGATCACGACCATGATTCATCAGCAGTTCCTCGGCCCGCGGGGAGCTTTGCTGGAAGTCACTCCTTTCTCACCCGACCCGCTGGGCACACCCTTTCCCGCAATTGGCGCTCTGGGAAATGAAGGGCCACCTGTTTCGAGTCCGACATGGGCGAGGTACCACCTGGCCCAGGCAGACTGGGGTCTTGTCTTCAATAATCTGGATCAACCCGGAATGACGGCGCGCAACGTTTATGCGCGCCTAGTGTTCTTCAACGACCAGGGAGGCTCCATCCCTGTCGGGGATTCTGGGAACGACTACAAGATCGACAACTCGAACCTCCGCTACACCACCGGAGAAGATGGCAAGGTCAACGATGCTTGGTTCGAGTACCTGTTCGACGCCTCCGCCATTCCCGACGGTTACTGGGAACTTCGCGCCATCGCTTACAACGAGTATGACCAGCCGGGCAACGTTTGGAGGCTGCGGACCCGTATCGAGAACGGCCCTCCCGCTATCCCGACACAGTTTGTCGCTACCCCCCAGGCAGACAACCAGTCAATGGTCTTGACGTGGCAGGGTGGCTTGGAGCAAGACAGGGACCATTATGTGCTTGAGCGGCGCAAATGGGTGGATGGGGGCTGGACCGAGTGGATCCAACTCTCCAACGACCTTGCTCCCAATTCAGCCACTTATACGGACGTTGGAATCTTGAACGTTCAAGATCCTTGGGGCACCCCTGACACCCCGAATCAGTATGAATATCAGCTTTGGGCGCTCGACATCTGCAACCCCGCAAAGCCCGGTTCTGCAGCCGTGACCGATGTCCAGATCCCGCCACAGGAGGGCACGACCACCACCTCGGCCTCAACCACGACGACCGCACCGACAACCACCACCTCGACCTCGTCGACCACGACCACGCTCGCCAGTTACTCGGTCCAGATAAAGAACTCCACGAACAAGAGCTACTCCCTCGACATCAAGGACAGTGGGGGCTCAACCGCGTATTCCGGGTCGGTTGGAAAGAACAGCACCATAACCGTATCCGACCTCGACACGGACAACTATTTGATCACAGCCATGGCTTCGGGCCGGCCGACCATCACGCAGTCGTTTTCTGTGCCCGCGCAGGCCGGCCAAATAGTCCTCAACATCCTGTAGGGGTAAGTTCCCATGAGGCTACAGGGCACACTGCGAGCGATGCACCGACGAATCTCTGGTGAGGGGGGCATTACCATCGTCGAGTTGCTTGTGGCGATGCTTATCATGATCGTCATTCTTGGTGCTATCTACACGATCTGGTTTGGTCTCCAGCGCTCCTACAGCTTCACGAGCGACGACATGCTGGCTCAGGAACAGGCCCGGGCGGCCATGGCAGAGATGGTTGCGTTCATCCGCACCGCGCGCCAACCGGACCCCGCGCCCTCCGAAGCCCTTGCCGTCGTTATCTATTCCGCTCAAGACAACAGTCTTGTCTGCTGGACGGATTCCGACCGCGACCCGAATCATGACCTTGAGCTGGTCAGGTTCCGAGTGGACACCGCTTCTCGAACACTCTACCGGGATGATAGCCAGGATGGAGACCCCACCTTCGCCGGCGCCCATTCCGTCAGGCTGGTAGGCAACTGGGTCGATAACGGCGCTGCGAAGCCCTTGTTTAGATACCTGGATTCAACAGGCAATGAGTTGCCGAAGTTGGAGTCAGACCCAACTGCGGTCGCAGACCCGACCCAGATAAGACAGGTGGAAATCGATCTCTGGATCGACATCTATACAGAGAAAGCCCCGATCGAACATGAACTGAGGTCTGTTGTCCAGCCGCGAAACCTTCGACAGTACTGATGATGGCCCGGGCAAAGAGTGAGACGGGTTCCGTGATCGTCATCGCGATGATCTTCGTGATGGTCTTCCTCATCCTGGGTGCCGCGCTGTATTGGCTTGTCATCTCGCAGCAACGTTCGACGGAGTTGGAGCGCACCGACGTCAAATCATTCAACGTATCCGAAGCCGGAATCGATGCCGGCATGCTCACGCTCAAACAGGCTTGGCCGGACCAATCCAATGATGTGGCGACGGTGGACAACGCAGCTTTGAAGACCGCCATCGTCCAGGGAACACATGGCTTGTGGGATCCAAAGCGGGCAGACCCCACTCAGTTCATCAAGGTATCCCTCTACGATAATGTGGACGCCGGCGGGCAGACGACCACCATTGCCTACCCGGCTGCCCCCAAGTGGGACTCCAATGCCGACGGTCGGATGTTCGTGGACTCCACCTCCGATGTGGGAGACGATCGCCACCGCATCCTCATATTGGCCGAGCGGCAGAGTTGGCAGCTCACCTTCCCCACCCAGCTCGCCCTATTCGCCAACGTGGTTGACAGCAACGGCCAGGGCCTCGGAGTCACGGTGGAGGATCCGAATCCCGCTCCCACCGATCCTTACGCTTACTATGATGTCCACGATGCTCAGCACAAGGGCATTGAACCCGGCTATGCGGTTGCAACAACGGCTAGTCCCACGACCTTTGACAGCCTGATAAACGAAGCGCTGCAGAAGTCGCTACGCAATATCGCGCAAACCCAGGGAACGTACTTCTCCAGTGACACCGCGGCGGCCGCATTCCTCACCAGCGGCCAGGCCGGGGGCAAGGTTGTCTACATCGAGTCAGACACTCCGGTCACCATAGAGTCCAGCGTCCAGATAGGAAGCGTTGAGGCACCTGTGGTCGTCGTCATCGACACTCCGGATGGTTCGGTGAACGGCTGGGACATGAGAGGTGGCGCAGAGTTCTACGGGATTCTGGTCGTGGTAGGCGACGGCGAGCTCCGCGGTACCTGCAGCACCCACGGTGCGATGTATGTTAAGGGGACCCTCTGCAACAAGGGCAACGGCACGGACGAGGAGATCAACTACAACCAGTCCGTTATCGACAACATCAACGGCCAGTACGTGATCAGCGTCAATATCGTGCCGAACACCTGGGAAGAATTCGCGCCGGCCAGCACGACCGGCAGCTAACCATCCGCCCCTCGACTTCGGAGGCCGGCCACAACTCAACGCCCGCTGCTGCCGAAGCCGCCATCGCCCCGGGATGTGTCCGGGAGCACGCGGACGGACAGATAGTGCGGCTCTTCGATCCGTTGGATCACCAGTTGCGCGATTCTCTCCCCTACTTTCACCTCGAAAGGATCGCGGCCTGAGTTGTAGAGCGAAACTCTGATCTCCCCGCGGTAGCCGGAATCGATAAGGCCCGGCGAGTTGACCACCATGATGCCGTGCTTGAAGGCCAGCCCCGATCTCGGCTGGACGAAACCGGCGTATCCTGCCGGGATGGCAAGAGCCAGGCCGGTACCAACATCTCGCCGTTCACCCGGCGGGATGGTGACCGACTCCACCGAGCAAAGGTCGGCTCCGGCGTCGCCAGGGTGGGCCCCTCGAGGCAGTTGCGCGGCCGGGTGCAGCAGCTTAACAAGAAGTTCCATCTTCCCGCTCAAGTTCTGAAGACCTACAGTCGCAAGGACTTCTCGATGCGGCGTATCGCCTCGGCGATACGATCATCCGGCGTGGTCAACGACAGGCGAATGAAGCCCTCTCCAGCCGGGCCGTAGCCCGAGCCCGGCGTCACTACCACGCCTGCCTGCTCGAGAACATGCTCGCTGAAGGACGCAGAAGTGTAGCCCGCCGGTACCGGAATCCACATGTAGATAGTCGCCTTGGGTAAAGGCACCTGCATGCCCACCGAAACAAGTGCTTCCGCCAACAGATCGCGGCGCCGCCGGTAGACCTCGCACATCTCACTCACGGAGTCCCACGAGCCATTGAGGATGAAAGCCGCCGTGCGCTGCTGCGCGTCGATCAGAGTT
>JAMDEO010000195.1 GCA_023483915.1 Actinomycetota bacterium | reverse complement strand
GGCCTTCCGGAGCGGAGCCATCAAGGAGTTCGAGCGCCACTCCCGCCTCGGCTTCATCGACGAGGAGGGCTTCCTGCGCACGGTCGAGTACCTGCGGCGCAACACCGGCGTCAAGCGGGTGACCCTGAAGACCGGCGCCTACGGCTATCCGGAGCTGGCGCGGGCCATCAAGTGGTCGTCGAAGGCGCGGGTCGACCTGGTGACCATCGACGGCTCGGGCGGCGGCACCGGCATGAGCCCCTGGCGCATGATGGAGGAGTGGGGCATCCCCACCTTCTACCTGCAGTCGATGGCCTATGAGTGCGCCAAGCGGTTGGCCACCCGCGGCGAGTGGACGCCCGACCTGGCCATGGGCGGCGGCTTCTCCACCGAGGACCACGTCTTCAAGGTGCTGGCCATGGGCGCCCCGTACTTCAAGGCCGTCTGCATGGGCCGGGCCATGATGATCCCCGGCTTCGTGGGCACCAACATCGAGGGACTCGTCCGCCAGAACGGCCGCCGGGGCCTCTGGAACGAGCTCCCGACCCCGGTCAAGAAGTTCGGGCAGACCCCCGAGGAGATCTTCGTCACCTACTCCACCCTCAAGGAGAAGTACGGCGACAAGATCGACACCATGCCTCTGGGCGCGATCGCCATCTACACCTTCGTGGACAAGCTGCGTACCGGCCTCACTCAGCTCATGGCCGGGGCCCGCAGCTTCCGCCTGGACACCCTGAACCGCCAGGACCTGGTCGCCCTGACCGAAGACGCGTCCAAGGTCTCCGGCATCTCGTACGTGATGGACGCGGGCCGGGAAGAAGCGGAGCGCATCCTGGATAGCTGAGCGTGACTCGCGCTGTTGCTTGAAGCAGTTGGGGCGGCCTCGTGCCGCCTCAACTATTTTGCGAGCGCGCGCTTCTAGTCTGCCCGTCGTGCGGCACTCGGAACCCGGCGACCGCTCGGTTCTGCAACCGGTGCGGGTCGGCGTTCGATCCCGATGCCGTGGCGGCGCCCGCGGCATCAAGCCTTTGGGTGTCTGCGGGGCAATATGAAGCTGGTATCATCGGCTGCACCCGAGGGGGGGCCGAAGGTTCGGAATCGATCGTCGACCACGCTATTCTGGAGGCCAGAGTGAGGGTGACTGTTCGAAGCTGGGGCCCGTTGCGGCAGAGGCTGGGCTGGGGCGAACAGTACCTCGAACTGGGCGATGGGGCCACCGTACGCGAGGCTCTGACGATGGCTGCGGGCATTCCTGTCGGGTCCCCGTGGACAGGAAACGACGGCAGTACGCTGTACGAGATCGTCACGAAGGACGGCAGCATCCGGGTCGACAAGTGGCTCTGTCTCAACGGCAAGATCCGCGCGGATCGGCAAGGGGTGCTAAGTCAGGCGATGACAGAGGGCGACCAGATCCTGGTGATGGAGGCCGCCGCACTCGGCGGAGGTTGATCCCACCGCGCGACCCCGACCCGACCACCACCGGGACCCCCGACGTCGATCGGCGCCCTACCCGGCCGGGGCGTGCCCCTCTCGGTAGGCGCACCACACCTACTTCGCTTCGCGCTCCGCGCGGCCGTGTCGGACGTCCGGTCGGGCTCACACGCGCACGGCCCGCCCCTGGTCGCCGTGGCGCTAAGGCACCACGGCGACCGACCGGGCCCCCGGCTGTACGACCGGGCTGAAGACCGCCGCCCTGAACAGAGAGCTGTAGAACAGGTAGCCGCCGACTACCATCAGCACGGCGCTTATCACCGAGACCCATCGTGCCGCCCCGTCGGCGCCGTAGGCGGCCGCCGTCAGTATGAGAGGAACGACGAGGCCCACGACGAGGACGCCGCCGATGTAACTCGCGGCCACCTCCCCTTTGGTCAGCATCTGCATCGAGAGCCGGGCGGCCTGGTTGGAGAAACCGAGGAAGCTCAAGTGGGCGAGCATCAAGAAGACCGTGACCGGTATGGTCACGAGCAGGATGATCCGCAGCAAGGCGGTGTCGTACTCGATGCCGGCCAGGTTGAAGATCCCGGTGGCCAGCGCACTGCCCAAGACCAGGGAGAATGCGAGGTACATGACCGGCAGAAGCGGCGTGTGCCAGAGCGCGATCGTGCGGGCCTCGGCCATCACGAAGCCGATGTACACCATCACCACGAACGCCGACGCCAAGGCGATGATCGCGAAGATCCAGCCAAGGGTTTCCCCATCACCCGGTATCCAGCCGAGTCTCACAACGATGTCCAGCGCTCCGAATACCCCGAAGATGAAGATCGCGAGCGCTCCACGGCTTATCCAAGAACTCCCCGGCCTGCTCATCGAGCGTAGTGCCTTCGCCGGATGGGTCGAAGCCATGAGGTGCGAGCCGTTCTTGGCGACGATGACTAGGAGAAAACCTAGGATCATCCCCACGATGGTGCCCCGCGGAGCGTCGCCGGACGCCCGGGAGTCCAGAAGTGCCGAGATGACGTAGAGACCTGTGCCGAGGCCACCGAAGTAGAACGACAGCACTTCCCAGAGTCTCCAGTCTCGTTGTCTCAGGAACCCTGCCTCGAAGGAATCGGGGATCCAGCCGGCCCCGACGGGGAGTCGCTCCACTCTCTGCTCGGTTGCGTTCGTCATGTGCCGCTCCTTCCCTCGCCCGTCATGAGAGGTAGTAGACGTTCGGCTTGGTGCCCAGTTCGGGGTGCAGCGGCTGCCCTCCGCGCTTCCTGATGAGCCTCGACACGTCGCTCTCCGGGTCCTCGAGGTCGCCGAAGGCCATGGCTTCGGTCGGACAGGTCTTCACGCACGCAGGCTTGAGACCATCCGCCAGGCGATCGGCACAGAACGTGCACTTCACCGCGGTTCCCGCTTCGTACTTCTCGTACCAGTATTTCTCGGGCGGGATGAAGGCCTCGCCGTCGTACGGCTCTATCTTCTCGATGAACGAGACGGCATTGTAGGGGCAGACCATGCGGCAGACCCTGGCGCCGTAGCACTTGCCCGCGTCGTATTCGACGATGCCGTCGTCTCGCTTGGAAAAGACTCCGGCCGGACAGTTGGCCACGCACGGTGCGTCATCGCAGTGCATGCAGTTGACCGGTGTGTATGTTCGGCGCACGTTCGGGTAGGTGCCGAACTCCTTCTCCACCACGCGTCGGAAGAAGATGCCTGCGGGTGTGCCGTTGTGGGTCTTGCAGGCCATGGTGCACGACTGGCAGCCGATGCACCGCTTGAGGTCGATCGTCATACCCCACTTGGTCATGGCTACCCTCCTCAGGCTTTGTAGACTTTGACCCGGACGCAGGCGTCCAGGGAGCTGTTCATCTTGTCCATCCGATCCAGTTTCGTCGAGATCAGGCTGTTCCAGTTCGGGCCGACCAGCCTCCCCTTCTTCTCCCCGTGGGTAAGACGCCCCCCGAATCCCGCCGTCCCCACGACCTCGGGGTGGATACCCTCGGTCACGTGAGCCTTGGCCTTCACCCGGTAGCCGAACTCCGACTCCACCCAGACCTCATCGCCGTCCTTGATGCCGCGCTCGGCCGCCGTCCTCGTGTGGATGGGCAGACCGTAGATCCAGGGATAGGTGTGCCCGATCTCTAGCTGGAGAGGGTTCAAGTAGCTGTGCGAGAAGGTGTGACAGGCCACCTTGTAGTTCACAGCGAAGAGGTCGTGGCCGTCCTTGGGCTCGTACGAGGGGCAGGGCTTCCAGTCAAGCAGCCCCGTATAGTCGTCCAGGTCCCAGACGTCATCGATGCCCAGTTCTTGAACCACCCTCTCGAGGTCAGGTCGAACCCGCTTCCAGTACTCGAAGTAGATGTTGTAACGCCCGGGCACGAAGGGGCCGGGGAACGCCTCCTGCAGGCTCTTCTCTTGGGTGAACACCTGTGTCTGGTTCTGCTCGTACCAGTCGACGCTGACGCCGTAGCGATTCTGCATGACCGCGTCGCACATCTCTACCCAACTGTAGCGCTTGTCGAGATCCAGCTGCTGTTCGCTGCCGTTGAGCTCGTTGAGGATGTTGTAGAGCATGTTGACGTCGTTGAGGAAGCCGGCGCGGTCGGCCAGCTCGATCATCGTGTCACACCAGTGCTTGATGTCTGGATGGGGTGGGTCGATCATGGGACGTCGGTAGAACCAGTACCAGTCGTGTTCGCCCACCGCCTCGAACTTGAAGGGCGGGTTGGCCATGGGGTCGTGACGCTCGGTCCAATGGGCGTTGGGCAGCACTACATCAGCCATCTCTACCGTCTCGTTGAGCTCGGTGGCGAAGACCAAGGTGAACTTGATCTTGCGGTACGCCTCGGCCATCTCGTGGGGGCTGACGTATGCGATCGTGGGGTTGCTGTGCGTGACGATGAAGAACTCCACGTCATAGTCGAGCCCGAACCGCTTGCGCTCCTCTTCGGGGAGCGCCTGCATCATGGGGAAGAAGTTGTCGGAGTAGGTGGCCACCGGGCAGAGGTCGAACAGCGTATACCAGGCCGGCTTCTTGGGCTCGCGCGCCGGATAGGTGTCCATGGCCCCGAAATGCCAATAGGTGGAGTTGGGCGAGAGCGCGATGCCGTCGGCGTCCTCGGTGCACCCCCATCTTCTCTCGTAGTTCGTACTGAAGCCCAAGGTGCCACCCGGCATGTTGAGGTTGCCGATCAGGGCATTCAGACCCTCGATAGCGAAAACCCCGTGTTGAGAGTGGCGGTGGTTCGTCGGACCCCGGCCGGAAAGCAGCACTGCCGGGCGCCAGGGCAACTCCTCCCCCTGGATCCTGATGGTGCTGCCGATCCTGGCGGCCTCGCCGAAGTCGCGACACACCCGGCGGATGGTGTCTACCGGGACGGTGGTGATCGGAGAGACGTACTCCGGGCTGTACGTCTTCAGGTGCTCCTTCATGAGCGAGAACGCGGGGCGGACCGTCACGCCGTTGAACTCGTATTCGCCGTCGAGGGCCGTGTCGGCCACTTTGACCTCGTTGAAGGGCTTGGCTGTGCCCGCCGTCGCGTCCCATATGAGGGGCTTGTTGGTCTCGGGGTCGCGCACGTAGAGCTCGTCGGGGCCTATCAGGTAGGGGCCGTTGGTCTTGCCCTTGATGAAGTCCACGTCGTAGAGCTCGTACTCGTTGATGAGCAGGTTCCAGAAGCAGAGCGCCAAAGCGGAGTCAGTGCCGGGACGGATGGGCACCCATTCGTCGGCGAGAGAAGCCGCGGGTGTCATCACCGGGTCGATCACGACCACCTTGGCCCCACGTGCGCGGGCATCGGCCATGCTCTTCGCGGAGTGCACCGGCAGGGCGTCCACGATGTGGCCGGCCTGGGCTCCCCAGAGAAGGATGTAGTTCGTGTTGGCGTAGTCCGCTTCGCGGAAGAAGCTCAGGTGATACTGGTAGGCGGTGTTGTGGTACCAGCCGCACCAGGTGGCCCCACCGAAGTAGAGCTGGCCCCCGAAGCCGATGGCCCAGGGAACGGCGAACTGATACGTGGGGTAGTCGAAGAAGTTGAACATCAGCCCCAGCGGGTTCTGCTCCCTCACCCGCTTGAGTTCGGGGACGATGATGTCAAAGGCTTCTTCCCAGGTGATCTCCTGCCACTTGGGGTCGACCCCCACACCCTTCTCGGGGTTCGTCCGCTTGCGAGGTTTAAGCACTCGGTTGGCGTTGTATGGGACGAAGGGGGCGGAGAGGCCCTTCACGCATTGGCGGCCGAACGTGGGAGTGCATTCCGGATCACCTTCGACCTTGACCAGGACACCATCCTTGACGTGACCGATGATCCCGGTGTCTGCGCACTGGCACATGTTGCAGACGGATTTTACGTGGGTGATGCCCGCGTCATTCAAGACCGGCCTCCGATATGTCAGGTGGTTACGCGCCGGGGTAGGACCACGGCAATACATTAGGCTGGCGTCATAAGCTTGTCAAATCGTGGAAGTCGCGTGTGCCCCCGCCGAGCAAGCTCCCTTGGCACGATCGCTCTGAACGAGGTCTTGCTCCGTCTTCCAGAAGGAAATGCTGATCCCCACGTCGCCCGCGGTCAGAACCACTTCTCCTGCCTAGCTAGCGCCACGTGAGCGAAGGTCCGGCTGGCCGTGGATAGCTTCTGACCGGACATACTTGAACAATCCCAGATTGGGTCATATGATTCCCAATATGGGAACGCCAGCGATACGCCAGCAAGGTCTGGCCGACGCCCTCTTCACCCGGGTTCAACAGCGAGTCCTCGGATTGCTGTTCTCTCAGCCGGGCCGCGACTTCTCGGTGACTGAGGTGATCCGATTCGCGGAAGTCGGAACCGGGGCGGTGCACCGAGAGTTGGCCAGACTGGTCAGCAGCGGACTGGTGACTGTCACGCCCATGGGACGCCAGAAACGCTACCAGGCGAACCAAGATGCTCCTATGTTCGGTGAACTGCACGGCTTGATCCTGAAGACGGTGGGATTGGCGGAGCCCTTGCGGGAAGCCCTGAATCCTTTGGCGGACGAGATCAGTGTGGCGTTCGTGTACGGTTCGGTAGCCAAAGGCACCGATACAGCTCAGAGCGACGTGGACCTCATGGTCCTGAGCGAACGCCTCTCATATGGCGATCTCTTCACGGCACTGCAGGAGGCAGAAGACCGTATCGGCCGAAGAGTCAATTCGACCTTGCTGACCGTGTCTGATTGGCGGAGTCGGCTGGCTGAGGACAGTCATTTCGTGAGCGGCATCGCCGGCCAAGCTAAGATCTTCATCCTTGGGTCAGAGAATGACCTTGCCTGAGCTGGAAGCGCTTGCCCGGAGCGGCAGGCTAAAGCGCGAAGTTGCGACACAGGCGGAGTTCGATGGGCTGGTGCGCTCCGGTTTGACGCGTCTCAAGGACGCGCAAGGCTCGACGTTGGCGATTGAGAGTCGGTTCGACCTAGCGTACAACGCGTCTCATTCCTTGGCTTTGGCAGCTCTGCGTTGGCACGGGTTCCGTTCCGAGAGTCGGTACATCGTCTTTCAGGTCCTGCCGCACACGCTCGGCCTGGAACCGGGTGTGTGGCGGGTTTTTGACAAGGCCCACAGCGTGCGCAACGTGTCGGAGTATGAGGGTTACTCACGGCTCGATCCACGACTTGTGGAAGATCTCCTAGTGGCCGCGAAGACGCTCCAAGCGGCCGTACTGAAGCTGGGTCCAGTCGAACAAGCGACGAACTGAGTGCAAGAGGGCGGTCCACCGCAGATTCCGTCTCTGTTCAGCTGCCCGGCCAAACGGCGAGGCGACTCCTACTACCCCTTCGGCTCCACCGGCACGGGCGCCGGCATCAAGGCGGTGGTCCAGACCCAGGCCGCCTGCAGGGCCGAGGTGGGGCAGAGGGGGAAGCACTGCTTGCAGCTCCAGCACTCCCGGGCGGCGAGCTCGGGGATGAAACTGATCTCCCGCCGGGTGCCACGGTCGAGGAAGCCCACCGCGTCGGCCTTCTTCACCTCGTGGCAGTAGCGCACGCAGAGGCCGCAGTGCACGCAGAAGGACGACTGGGCCTCGAAGCGCCGCGGGTCGGCGCCGTACTCCTGAGCCAGGGCGAGCAGGTCGTCCGAGTCCGGCGCGTGGGAGAGGAGCAGCTCCAGGATCATCTTGCGGATGCGGTCGATCTTCTCGCCCCGGGTGCGCACGATGATGTCTGCTTCGGCCGGGTAGACGCAGGCGGCCACCAGCTGGGAGCGGCCCCGCTTCTCCACCTCCACCATGCAGATGCGACAGCCCCCGTAGGGCTCGAGCTGGGGATGGTGGCACAGGGTGGGGATGTCGATGCCGGCTCCGCGGGCGACGTCGAGGAGAGTGGCTTCGGGGGTGGCCTCGACCAGGCGGCCGTCCATCTCGAAGGTGGCGCTCATGCTTCCCCGCCCTTTCTCGTGAAGACGCGCTCCGCGTCCGTGGGAGGCGGGGGCACCGGCTCGCCCGAGAGCTTGCGTACCGCCGAGTAGCGGCTGGGACAGACCTCGAAGCAGGTGCCGCACTTGGTGCAGAGCTCCTGGTCGATCACATGGATGCGGTCCCGGGCGCCGTCGATGCACTGGGCCGGGCACTTCTTCTGGCACTGCATGCAGGCCCGGCAGGCGGCCGGGTCGATGTGGAAGGAGACCAGCTCCTTGCAGAAGAGGGCGGAGCACTTCTTGTCGTGGATGTGCTCCTCGTACTCGTTACGGAAGTAGCGCAGCGTGGTGAGGAAGGGGTTGGGCCGGC
>JAMDEO010000047.1 GCA_023483915.1 Actinomycetota bacterium | reverse complement strand
CCATAGGACCTCGGGGCCCTCCGAACCGGTCCGTAGAGTGGAGAAGCCGAAACCCTCGGGGAGATCGGTTACAGAGAGCAGCAAACGCACCTGCCCGGTGACTGCAGCATCAAGTCCGAAGTAAGTCACCATCTGCACTTCTTCGGCGTGGCCGAGCAGCTCTCTTGAGGTAGCGGCAGGGACGGCACTTGATTTCGTGAGAAGGAGAATCCCGCCGCTCTTCGCCAGATATGGTCCTGCGGCAAGAGCGTCGGGAAACTTGTCGCCGGGAGCGACCCCAACTTGGGAAAACGAAAGACCCAGTCCAAGGGCATAATCTGCGATCCTCGCACAGGTGTCGTAACGGTCCTCGCCGACGATGTATGTCGAGGCCACATCCGGCATTTCCAGGCTGACCCTGGTGCCCACCGCGAGCGCAGTCGGCGCTCTCAGATCCGCAAGAGCCTGAGACGTCTCCTCGGGTAGCGGTCCGCCGGCCGGGGTGAGTAGGATCGGCCACCCCTGGGCTGCCGCCAGTGGTGCCGCAGAAACGGCGTCGGCAAAAGAATCGCCGGGAGCAACGACAACTCCGGTCACTGACCCCAGGCGCGCTTTGACCTCATCGGCCACGAGCCTCGCGGTGTCGTACCGGTTGGCTCCCACCAAAACAACGACTCCGCCAGAAGCCGCGAGGTCGGGGAACGCAGCGGTTACCTGGGCAACCACTTCAGGCCCAAGCCCGATCACGAGTATTTTGGCAGGCGCCAGCCTGGCGATTTCCGTCTGGACGATCTCGTCGAGGCGCCCACTGTGTGTGAGTAGCACCGGTCCGCCATAGGCTGCGGCCAGAGGAGCGGCGCTCAGTGCGTCCGGAAAGTCCTCCCCCGTAGCCAGGACAACGGCTTCCACCCCCGAGATATATCCAGCCTGAGAAACCATGACCGCCGTGTCGTAGCGATCATCGCCCCGTAGACTAAGGAATTCGGGGGCAGCGGTCGCCGCTCCCGAGAAAAGGATCACCCACAGAGCGGTGACCAACATCAGTCCCGTGCAGACGAGGCCACCGCGTACAGACTTCTTTGCCGCCAGTCCATTCCCAGATCGACCACATGCCATCACAAACCCCCCTCCGTATCCACTTGATCGCCTGTCTTGGTCATGCTCGCGTCCCCGAGGTAAAACCGTTGAAAACCGGCGCGTTCATCTCATCCCGTCCGGCCCTAATGGATTCGCCATGGCCTGGAAGTCCATGAGACGATCGAAGTCTTGCACACTGATGCTGCCCGACGCCAGAGCGGCCTCGCGCAAGGTAATCCCCTCCTCGAAGGCGGTCTGTGCGATCTGAGCAGCGGTCTGGTAGCCCACCACGGGTGCCATCGCGGTGACGTTCATTAGTGATTGCTGCAGGTGTTTCTCGATTTTGGTCCGATTGGGAGTCATGCCTGCCACTAGGTATTGCGTGAAGCTGCGGGAAGCGTCCGATAGCAGCCTAACAGATTGCAGGACGTCAAAGGCGATGAGGGGCTTGTATGCGTTCATCTCCAAGTGCCCGCCGGACCCGGCCAGCCCAACCGCCACGTCATAACCCATAACCTGAATGGCCACCATAGCGAGCATCTCGCACTGGGTGGGGTTGGCCTTTCCAGGCATGAACGACGAGCCGGGTTCGTTCGTCGGGAGGACCAACTCGAAGAGACCAGCCCGCGGGCCGCTGGCGAGCAGCCGAATATCGTCAGCTATCTTACGCAAGGAGCCGGCAAGAGTCCGCAGCATACCGCTGGCGGTCACCAGGCCATCATGGGCCCCTTGGCGCGAAAATCTATTAGCCGCCGGCACGAAGGGCAGGTCGGTCGCTATCGAGATCTCGCGGATCGCAGCATCGGCGAATCCCGCCGGGGCGTTGAGTCCTGTGCCTACCCCCGTCCCTCCAAGAGGAACCGGGTACAGGCCTTCGAGCCCAAACCGGAGGCGCGCCAGATCATCCTCGAGCATCGCGACGTACCCCGAGAACTCTTGGCCCAGAGTGATGGGCACGGCGTCCTGTAAATGTGTGCGGCCAACTTTGACGATGTCCGACCATTCCCCGGCCTTTTGTCCGAGAAGGGCAGCTAGCTCCTCCACTGCAGGCATCAGGTCCAGGATGATCGACCGGCAGACGGCGATGTGCATAGCCGTCGGCATGACGTCGTTCGTTGACTGGGACCGGTTGACATGGTCATTGGGATGAACCGGATAGTTGCTGCCCCTAGGTCGGCCGGCTATCTCGTTCGCCCTGTTCGCGATAACCTCGTTCACGTTCATGTGGCAGGGCGTCCCACTGCCGCTCATCCATATCTTCAGCGGGAACTCAGAATCGAGAGCACCGCTTTCGACCTCGGTTGCCGCTCTTACGATGAGTTGAGCGATATCATCACCCAATTGGCCCAAGTGAGCGTTGGCCACGGCGGCCGCTCTTTTGACCAACGCCAGGGAATGTATGAGGACTTTGGGGTACAGCTCCGTTCCGATGTCGAAAACGGACAAAGCTCTCTGCGTCTGAGCGCCCCAGTAACGGGCCGAAGGGACTTCCATCTCCCCCAAGGTATCGCGCTCGGAACGAGACTCCACGGTTTCCCCTTTGGCCGGTTACTCTTGCTCACGACTCGTTTCCAAATGAGCCGCAGCCGCGTGGTGCGCGGCCATCCCGCTCCCTGCGATCTTCTCTCGCGCTCGCCAAGCCGCGTCCCCGGGATGGGCACCCAGGGCGAGCAGAACCTAATTTGGAAACTAGTTCTTAGACCTTAAACGAGGTCACTCCTTACCTGCAAGTACCCCTTCGCAACCTCGACGTCCTTTTTGATCTGAGCGGCCAAGGTCTCTGCGTCTTTGAAGGTCTGTTGACCGCGGATCCGCTCCAGGAAGTCGAGAAATAGCCGGCAGCCGTAGACATCCTGCCCCTGGTCCAGAAATAGGGTCTCTATCCGCGTCTTGTGATCAACCTCAAAAGTGGGATTCGTCCCAATGCTGGTGACTGAGGGATGCACAGGCCCGCCCTCGACGAGCGAACGAGTGACATAGACTCCTCGCCTCGGGATGGCGGTCTGGGGGTCGATGGCCAGATTCGCAGTGGGAGCCCGCAGCGCCCGGCCCCTCCCGGTTCCGTGAATCACCAAGCCCTCAATACGATGCGGCCTCCCGAGCAAGGCGGCGGCCTCAGCAACCCGTCCAGCGGCGAGGAGGCCTCTAATACGAGTGCTGGAAATGGTCTCGCCGTCGTCCTTGGCGAGTGGCACCGTCTTCACTTCGAATCGATGTGATCGACCATACTCGCGCAGATCTGCAGGCGAGCCGGAACCAAGATGTCCGAAATGGAAATTCTCCCCAACAAGCACAAGCCTAGCACCCAGACGGTCGGACAAGATGGTCTGGCAGAACTTGCCCGGGGTCAACTTGGAGAAGTCTCTATCGAACTTGACAACGATGAGCTCCTCTACCCCGAGAGCTTCCATGAGTTCCGCCTTGCGCTCCAGGGTGGTCAGGAGGCGAGGTGCGGGCTTTGGCCTAAGCACAGCCTCCGGGTGCGGTTGGAACGTAACGGCCGTCACCGTCGCCCGGGAACGTCGCCCCGCATCTACTGCGGAAAGCAGAATGCGCTGATGTCCCCGGTGCACCCCGTCGAACACACCGATGGCGACAACCCGGCCCCGGGGCCCCGCTTCGGGAACCTCCGTCAGGTCCCGATAAGTGTTCATCGCTCAGAAACCTTCGAGAAGACAACGAGCGGTCGGGCCATCCCGGCTCGGCCTTCACAGCCGCCCAGCAGCCCGCCTGGTCCGCGCACGCGAAACCTTCCCGGTGGCGCTTCGCGAAGGTTCCCGCCGTTGGAAGCGATTACGGCCTCCCGCTCGTCCACCTGGTGAACCGGCAAGAAGCTCAAAGCCTCATCCAAGGTCAGAACGCCTTGGCCTCCAAGCCGCAACCGCTCCGGAGACAGGATTTCTGGACTCACTGCATCATCGACGCAGAGGTCGCCACAGCAGAGTCGGCGCAAAGATGCTGCGTAGGCTCCCGCGCTCGCCGCCCGGCCGAGATCCTCGGCGAGACTGCGCACGTACGTCCCACTGCTCGTCACAGTACGAAGCAACGCGGTCTGGGCCAGGTCGTTGAAGTCCAGCATAGTCAACTCATGGATCATGACCTGCCGTTCCGGAGTCTCCACTACTTCTCCCCGGTGGGCCTTTCGATAGAGCGCCTCGCCCCCTACCTTCACTGCCGACGTCATGGGAACGCGTTGAGTGATCTTGCCCCGAAAACCCTCCAGAGCAGCCAAGACCTGGCTTCCCTCCACCCTCTGGCCGGTCTGCCTGATGTCCCCGGTCGGATCAGCGGTGCTCGAGATCGCCCCGAATTGGATCACCACCTCATATTCCTTGGGAAGCTCCATGAGCAGGCTGGATATTCTCGTCGCCTGGCCAACCAGGATCAGGAGGAGACCGGTGGCGAATGGGTCGAGAGTCCCTGCATGACCGACTTTCTCGCCCAAACCTTTCCGGGCCATCCTAACAATGTCAAAGCTCGTCGGACCAGCGGGCTTGTCGACGAGGAGGACCAGGGACAGCGGCACCGAGTTCCTCACGGCGAAGCTCGTACCTCGTTCTCAACCCAATCCATGAGCCATCCAACACTGGCTTCGCAGTTGAATCCTGCAGCCCGGACATGACCGCCACCACCCAGCTTGCCGGCCATCAAAGCCACGTTGACGCTTCCGTCGGTCGACCGGAGGCTCACCTTGCAGTCCGCGTGCTCGGGGCCGCTGCGCTCCTTTATGAGGGCTGCGACCCGCACTCCCTGTATCCGGCGCAGAGTGTCGATAATGCCCTCCGCCTGCCCCTCATGGGCTCCCGTCTTAGCGAAGTCGTCGGGACCCAGCCATGAAACCACCAACGCGCCACCCAAACGGATCTCCAGGTGGCAGAGAGCCCGTTCCAAGAGCATCAGTTTGGCGAGGGGCGTGCTCTCGTACACCTCGCGGTATACCGCGTTGACGTCCACGCCCTCGTTCTGCAGCTCGGCGGCCATTCGGTGCGCCTCTGCAGTCGTATTGGAATACTGGAAACGCCCGGTATCCGTGACGAGGCCCACGTAGAGAGCGGTGGCGATGTCCACGTCCATGGGAAAGCCGCCTGCTCTGAAGACCGCGTATAAGATGGCAGTGGTTGATGGTGCAGCCGAATCGAGAAGATTGAATTCTCCGTAGGCCGGGTTGTCCTGGTGATGATCGATGTTGACCCTAACCGCTCCCTCTGCCAACTGGTGGCCGTTGGAGCGCATGAGTGAGGCGCAGTCGAGCATGTAGACCGTAGTCTCTTGATCCACCTCAGGGGGTGCTCCTCTGAGAACGCCATCAACCCTGGGCAGGAATAAGTACTCGTCGGGAAAGGCGGCAAACCCGGGAACATATGCCCGAGAGTCGAGCCCAAGGCGATCCGCCATCAGCAAGAAGGCGGAGATACACCCCAGGGCATCACCATCGGGAGCCTCGTGGGTGATCGCCAAGACTCGCTTTTCCCCACGCAGCCTGGCCGCCACCTTCTCCGGGGTCACCATTTTGCCGGCCTGCGGGGTCGGCGGGATTCCCGGGTTCACTCTGGATCCTCCTCGCCCGAGCGCTCCTCCCGAGGCTCCAGACTGTCGGCCCCACTTGCTTTCAGCATAGCCTGAATTCTCATTCCCTGGTCGACGCTCGTATCGTAAACAAACTCAAGTGTGGGCGTCCTCTTCATCTTCAGTTCTTGACCTATCAGCCGCTGCAAATAGGGCCTGGCCGCTCGCAAACCCTCGAACGTCGCATCCTTTTCCGCCTGCCTACCGTAGACGGAGAGAAATACCTTGGCATGAGACAGATCCGGCGCCGTATCGACTCCGGTTAGGGTAACAAAGCCCACACGCGGGTCTTTGATATCCTGAGCCAGCGCGGTACCGATTATCTCCTTGATAGCCTCATTCACTCGGCGCATGCGATAAGAGGCCACCTTACGCATCTACGTCCACCACCTCTATTTCACACGAGCTCAATACCCACTCTTGACAATCGAGATACTCCCGCATGCGGTCCATTGTTCCTTCCAGGACCTGGAGATCCGAGGACGCGATGGCCATCAACACCCTCGAGCGCTGCCAAAGATCCTGATAGCCCACTTCGGCGAACGATGCGCCGAAGCGACGAGTCACTTGGTCCCTCACCCGGCGAAGATACATCCGCTTGCCTTTGAGAGAGCCGGTTTCAGGAAAGTGAAGCTCGGCCACCAGGATGCCGACAAAGCCCTTGCTGCGTCTACTGGGTGCGGGCAACTTCCTTGATCTCGTAAGCCTCGATGATGTCACCTTCGTGGATGTCGTCGAAGCCCTCGACATGCAGCCCGCACTCATAGCCGGCCAATACCTCGCGCACGTCGTCGGCGAAGCGCTTCAACGAGCCAATGGTGCCTTCATAGACGATACTGCCGTTGCGCACGATGCGGATTTTCGCCGACCGGGTGATCTTCCCGCTCTGCACGTAGCAGCCGGCGATGGTCCCCACCCGCGATGCCCGGAAGACCTGCCGCACCTCCGCGGTACCCAGTACTTCCTCCACTTGTTCGGGTTCCAGCATCCCCACGAGTGCGGCCTCAACGTCCTCGATGGCCTTGTAGATCACCCGGTAGGTCCGCACATCGACCTGCTCTTGCTCTGCGAGGGCCTTGGCTGCCGTCGACGGACGCACATTGAAGCCGATGACGACGCCTTTGGATGCCGAAGCAAGCATGACATCGGATTCGTTGATACCGCCAACCCCGGCATAGACGATTTCAACCTTGACCTCGGGATGACTGATGTTGCGGAGAGCCTCCTCCAATGCTTCCACTGACCCGGCGACGTCCCCTTTGATTACCAGCGGAAGCTCCTTCACCCGACCCTCTTTCAGCCGGCGGTAGAACTCATCCAGACTGCTGGCGCCTCCCCGGCTCCGTGCGAGTTGCTCCTGCCGTAGACGAGCGGTGCGCTGCTCGGCTTTCTGCCGTGCTTCGCGTTCGTCTTTGGCCACCATAACGAAGTCGCCCGCTACCGGAAGCGTGTTGAAGCCAAGGATCTGTACCGGAACCGACGGCCCGGCTTTAGTAACCGCTTTTCCCGTAAAGTCGAACATCGCCTTCACCTTGCCGTAGGCCTCGCCGCTGGTTACGGCGTCCCCGACATGCAGCGTGCCCCTCTGAACAAGAATAGTGGCCACAGGTCCACGTCCCACGTCGAGTTGAGCCTCAATGACAACGCCCGACGCAGGCGCCTTGGCATTAGCCTTCAACTCCTGCACCTCGGCGACCAGGAGAATCATGTCCATCAACTCATCGAGATTCATATGCTGCTTCGCCGAGACCTCCACCATGACCGTATCGCCGCCCCATGCCTCGGGCACCAGGCCCTGCTCGGACAGCTGATGCTTGACAAGATCTGGGTTGGCGTCCTCAAGGTCCATCTTGTTGATGGCTACCACCATGGGGACCTCCGCGGCCTTGGCGTGACTGATTGCCTCGAGGGTCTGAGGCATCACCCCATCATTCGCCGCTACCACGATGACCGCGATGTCGGTTGACTTCGCCCCCCGTGCCCGCATGGCGGTAAAGGCTTCATGACCCGGCGTGTCGAGAAAGGTCACCTTCTTGTCACTGTGCGTGACCTGGTACGCGCCGATGTGCTGCGTGATACCCCCGGCCTCCGACTTCACAACCTCCGTCTCACGGATCGCATCAAGCAGGGAGGTCTTGCCGTGGTCGACATGACCCATGATCGTGACGACCGGAGCCCGGGCGGTGAGATCGGCAGGATCGTCCACGAACTGGTCGGGACCTTCCTTCTCTTCCTCCGCGTGCTCGATCTCTACCTTGCGCTCAAACTCTTCGGCCAGGACTAGGACGGCATCATCGGAAAGTGACTGCGTGATGGTCACCATCTCCCCAAGGCGCATGAGAGTCTTGATCAGTTCCCCAGCGCCTAGTTCCAGGGCCTCGCTGAGATCCTTGACACTGGCGCCGCTCTTCACTTTGACGGGAGTCTCACTTCCCGGAGGCGCCTTCTTCTTGGCTGCCGGCCTCTCGACTTCTGCAACACCGGCACGATGGTCACGAAGACCGCCCTTGCCGCCCTTGCGCCCGGCTTGCGAGTCAATGATGACACGCCGCTTCGCCGGTTTATCATCCCCTCGGCGTACCCGGGACGGAGATCCGG
>JAMDEO010000087.1 GCA_023483915.1 Actinomycetota bacterium | reverse complement strand
ATCCGCAGTGCGCGGAGGTCGAGCTTGTCGAACGTGATGTCCTCGAAGGTGTCCAGCCGCAGCACGACGGCGCCGGCGGCGCTGGGAATGCGAATGGGGAGACTTAGGCGGTCGGGCGATTTCCAGGCGGCTTCGCGCACCGTCAACGGCCAGAGCGTGGTGTCGTACGAGGTGCGAAACTGGCAGGGGACGCCGTTGACGGGCGCCGAGAGCAGTTGCGTGCCGCGGGGGATCTTCAGGCCGCTGGTCAGTTTGCCCTGTTCGGGGTCGAGGTGGAATTGGACCACCGACATGGAGGGGACGGGGGACAGGTAGCTGGGATACAGGATGGAGAACAGGGCTTCGACAACCTGCGGAAAGTCGTCATCGATCTTGAGGTGAAGACGGGCGGTGAGGAAGGCGAAGGCTTCCAGCAGGCGCTCGACGTGGGGATCCTCGCACTTGCCGGGCTCGAGTTGGAGGCGGCCGGCGACCTTGGGGTATTTCTCGGCGAACTCGGCGCCGAGGTGGCGGAGAAAGATGAGCTCCCGCTCGTAGTAGAAGAGGAGATCGTCACGCACCTTGATCCTCCTTGACGGTGTAGGAGCCCATGGCGATCTCCAGGACAGTGTCGAAGGAGATGCGCTCGGGAGAGGGCTCGATCAGGAGGACTGCTTCGACGCGGAACTGGACGGAGGCGCGTTGCTTGGAGACTCTGTCGAAGGCGATCACGCGGACGCGGGTGAGGCGGGGCTCGAACCGTTCGATGGAGGATTCCAGCGAGCGCAGAAGGCGCTCCTCATCCTGCGCGTTGTCGAGGGTCAGGCTGTTGACGTCGGGCAGGCCGTAAAAGAAGAGGGAGTCGCGGAGTTCGGCGCAGGATTCGGGGACGGATTCAATGGAGCGGTTGGTATTGAGAAGCCATTCGAGATCGCGCCGGACCGCCGAGCGGAGCCGGCGGACCGACTCCTGGCGGGACATGACGGGTTCGACGCGGGAGTCGGGACGATGATCGATGAGGCGGTCGATGAGGCCGAGTTGAACGGCGCGTTCAATTTCAGTCTTCGCCATCGCACGTACCTCTTATTCCGGCACTTCGGCGGCGCGGAGAGGATCGAGGCGGCAGAGGCGGAGGTAGAGGCTTTGGCGCGTGGAGTCGTCCGTGCCGGAGCAGCGCATGAGCAGAAAAATGGGGTAGGCGATGGTTTCGGAATTTTCCCATTCTTCGAGCTTGCGGTTTTCAATTTCGGCGACCAGGTCTTCGAGGATGGGCTGGGCAACGCGATCCTTACGCGCAGCCATGAGGATGTGGGCGATCTGTGCGCGGCGGCGGAAGCGGCCGCGGGGAGAGAGTTCAGAGGCCAGGGCGGACTTGAGGTGATTGAGGGCTTCAGGGAGACGGCCCCGGTCTGCGGCTTCCAGCGCAAACTCGAAGACATCGGAGCCTTCGGGAACGTCCGACCCCATGTCCGGGGGAGATCCGGACCTGGATGCGCGCTTCTGCCCGGCCGAGGGAGAAGCGCCGTCCGTGGAACCGGATTCTTCTTCCGGCTCCGGTTCTTCGGAGGCGGGAGCGGCTCCGCCCTTTCTGACGAAGACGCCACGCTGGGCGTGCACGAGCTCTTCCAGCGCGGCTTGAACCTTCAGGAAGCTGGGCGAGACGTTGCCGAACCTGTCATCGAGGAGACCGGTGAGAGTGGCGAGTTCGGCGAGCGCCTGATCAATCGAGTTGATCAGATTCTCCACGAAGGCAAGCGGGGTGTCCTCCACCGCCTGGTCGTAATCTTCGGCCGAGAGTTTGCCCTCACTGATGAGCTGCCTGCGGCGTTCCTGTTTCTCGTAGGAATCGTCAGCGCTATCGGAGCCGACAGTGCGGGACTCCTGAAAACTGATCCAACTCAGGCCAGAGGACGTAAGAGGCGCACGCCGGATGGGATCCTCGAGCTTGGAACCAAGCCAGTCGAGCGGCGCGGCACGCATTTCGAGGTCGCCGTCCTCGACTTCGGGATAGAGGGTATCCCAGAATTCGGTGCACAGATCATGCAGGAATCGAAAGCAGGCAGGGAGGACGGAAAGGCCCTCCTTGCGGACGTGGGAATCGATGAGCCAGGCCGCCACCTGGAGGTCTTTGCCGCGGGTGGCAATCGCTTCCCCCGCGAGTTTGATGGCCAGGTTGTGGTCAGCGGTCTTGAGGGTGCTTTTCCAGTCGCCCTGAGGGACGTCGAGGTCTTCGCGGCGGGCTTCCTTGATCTTGTCGGTGACAGGGTCATAGCGCAGATTGACTCCGCTGGGGTTGTCGCCGGGGATAGGAGTGAGCAGGTCTTCGCGGAGAGGCATTTCAGTCTAGCTTGCCACAGGTGAATCCGGAGTGGCGGACGAAAAAGTGAGTTCGCGAATTTCGAGAAACGGGATGACCTCCTCACCGTCGAGGATAAGGAGTTTCTGCCCCGCCGGAACCTCGCCGACGCCATCTTCGGGTAGCCAGTCAGTGGCGCGGCCGAGCTTGACATCGTTGGAGCCATGCTTCCAGGAGAACGGGCAGAGCACGGGGGAGAGGACCTCACCGAATTCCTGGCCCTTGAACGAGGGGCCGGTGGTAATCCGGGCCGTGGACCAGATGAGATCGCGCAGGAGGCGAGGGGATTCGATGCGAACAGTGCCGATGTGCTCGAAGGGCAGCCAAACGTACTCGCCCGCGACAAACACTTCCAGGCGCGCTCCGATGCGTGGATCAGCGTCTTCAATGGAATGGAAGGAGCGGCCGTTCAGGGTTCCGGAGAGTGTGGAGGAAGGCTGGTTGGAAGCATCCGCCCAGGCCCGCGATTCGAAGAATGCCTGGCGCTTGTTCTCCGCGGCGAGGGCCGAGCGGTAAAGCAGGGCGCCCATCTCGGCGTCCGTGCCGCCCTGGCCGAGAACGGACAGGTGTTTTCCGGCGCGGGCAAACTCTCCAGCGAAACAGAGCAATTCAAAAAGGAAAGTGCGCCGGCGGGAATCGGTGGGGTGATCCCGGACCTCGGCGTTCTGTACCTGGATGGCGCCCGGCAGATCGCCGGCGCGGAGCAATTCATCAGACTTCATGACAACTCCGAGACAGGAAGTGAGCGGGCAGGGATCTGGAATCCGGGTTGGGAATCACCGGCCAGCCTGGCGCCATTGGGCGCCGGCTGGCCATTGGAACGGCTCCCCGAAACAAGGCAGGCGGAACTCACTTGCCGGTGTTCTTGCGAAGATCCCAACTGGCGGGGACGGGCGTTTTTCCTTTGCCCTTCTCGTCCTGGGGGATGTAGTAGGTGTTGAGCTTGGCGAAGGCGAAGCTGACGGACTCGGTGGGGTAATCGTCGCCTCCCGCCGAGCCCGACCACTGCAGGCTCTCGACGAACAGCTCTTCGAACTCGTACTTGATGTACTCGACCGGATCGTCTCCACCGGCCTTGCGGAGGACGACCGTACCCTTGTCGAAGTGGGTCCCCTTGCAGCAGTTGAGGAAGAGCGCGGAGGAAGCCTTGTCGCTCTTCTTCATGATGTTGAAGCTGGAGATGCTGACCTTCCCGGCGCCGGCGCCGCCGCCCTGCGAGCCGATGCTGACGGGATTGCTGGCGCCCCAGGAAAAGCTGAAAATCTCGAAAGCCTTTTTCTTTTCGTAGACAGCATCAGTGGTTTCACCCTCTGCTTTGGGGTTACCGCCCTCAATATACATGAAACAATCAAAAGCCATGGAAAAATCTCCTCATTTTGTGGGTTTCGGAACTATTGGGCCGGACGCCGGACATGATCAGACAAACCGGAAAACCTGAAGTGCGGGGCAGACTGGAATTCGATGGCTGCCCCGCACCCGCAGGAGGGAATCTATCGGAGCGGGCGACTGCCTTAACCGGCCGGCTGGGGCAGGTCGGCAACAAGCCGCATGGAGACAGTCAGTTCATCGAGCTGGAAGTGCGGCTTGAGGAAGGCAACGGCGCGATAGCAGCCGGGTTTTCCGGCGACTTCGGTGACATCGACACGCGCTTCGGCGAGAGGATGGCGAGCCTTCATTTCAGCCGAGGCGCTGTTGGTGTCGATGGTGTAGCCCATGATCCAGCGATTGAGGTAGTTCTCGCATTCGGTGCGGTTCATGTAGCTGCCGATCTTGTCGCGCATCATGGCCTTGAGATAGTGGCCAAAGCGGGACACTGCGAGGATGTAGCTGAGATTGGTGGAGAGCCGCGCATTGGCATTCGCTGCGTCCGTGTCGTAGGACTTGGCTTTCTGACAGCTCTGGACGCTGAAGAAGGCGGCGTAGTCGGTGTTCTTGCAGTGCACGAGGGGCACAAAGCCCAGATCGGCGAGTTCCTTCTCGCGGCGATCTGTGATGGTGACCTCAGTGGGGCACTTCATCGCGACGTCGCCGTCGTCTGTGGTGAAATTGTGGACCGTGAGCCCTTCCACCTTGCCGCCGCCTTCCACGCCGCGGATGCTGGCGCACCAGTTGTAGCGGGCGTAGGAGTCAGTGATGCGGGCGCCGAGAGCCCAGGCCGCATTACCCCAGAGGTACTTGTTGTGCTCGGTGCCGTCGACATTCTCCTCGTAGTCGAACTCGTCGACCGGCCGGGTGGCCTTGCCGTAGGGGTCGCGCATGAGAATGTGGGGCATTGTCAATGCGACGTAACGCGCGTCGTCGGAGTTTCGGAAACCCTTCCACTTGGCGTACTCGGTGGTGTCAAAGACCTTGGCGAGATCCCGCGGCGCTCCGAGTTCGGTGTAGGTCTCGATATTGAACATCTCGTGATTGACCGCCGAGATGAAGGGGGCGTGGGCGGCGGCGGCGACCTGCGAAACCTTTTCGAGCATTTCGAGGTCTTCCGGCCCCTTGCCGAATTCGTAGTCGCCGATGACGGCGCCGAACGGGTGTCCGCCGAAAACGCCGAACTCCTCTTCGTACACCTTCTTGAACATGGCGCTCTGATCGAAGTCGGAAGCGCGCTGGAGATCGCGGAGCAACTCCTTTTTGGAGGAATTGAACACCTTGATCTTCAGATTCTCGCTGGTTTCGGTGCGCGAGACGAGGTACTTGAGTCCGCGCCAGCTCGCTTCCAGCTTCTGGAAGGCCGGGTGATGCATCACCTCGTTGAGCTGCAGGGAAATGAGATGGTCGATCTGGGCGATGCGGGCATTGATCATGGCCTCGGAGTCCCGCGACAGCGTCATGGACCCCTCGAGGAACTGGGAGACGAACTCCTTGACCATGTCCTTGCCGCGCTGGCGGGTTTCGGCGTCCTTGCCGAGACGGCCTTCTTCGACGATCTGGTCGAGAAGAGTCCTCTCCGTCGCCTGCGCCTCAGCGGCCTGTTGTTGCGATGCAGCTTGTTTAGCCATTGCCGCCCTCCCCCTGGATTTCGGACTTCAGTTTTTCCAGCTTCTCGGTGCTGCGCAAGGCCTCCTGAAGGGCTTCCTCCAGTTTGTCGTTGCCCTGCAGGGTGCCGCGCAGATCAGAGAGCTTGGTGCGCAGGTCGAGGAGTTCCTTGAGCGGCTTCACCTGTTTCGCCACATTGGCCGGCTCGAAGTCGTCCATGCTGCGGAAGCGCAGATTGACGCCGAGTTGGCCGGCCTCAGGATCTTCGCTCAGCTTGTTTTCCACCGAGAAGGCAAGGTGGGGCTTCATCGCCGCCATCGCGGAGTCGAAGTTGTCGAGGCTCAGCTCAACGAACTTGCGCTCCTTGAGGCGCGGCAGCGGCTCCTCCGGCATTCCGGTGAAGTCCCCAAAGACGCCCATCACAAAGGGCAATTCCTTTTTTTCAATGGCGCCGCCGGTTTCCACATCGTAAGTGATGTGGACACGCGGGGAGCGAACGCGGTCTAGCTTGTGTTGCAGGCTTTCAGGCATCAGCTACTCCAAAGGCAAACCGAATCTTCAAAATGTGGTTTCAGGCCCAGGTTCGGAAGGCAGGTATCCAAACACTTTGGGCTAGGCTAACACCAATTCCCGACAGTGTAAAGGGGGGAACTCTCAATCCGCTCCGTGCAGCTCATGATCGCCGCCGCAAAGCGAACTCTCCGGCTCTGCTCCAGGCGATGCAGCCGATGCCCGGCGCTCGGGCAAGGGATGCTCACCGACTTCGAGAAAGCCTCCCCCGATCAACTGGCTGAGAATCGAGACAAACTCCTCCTCTGATGAATCCTGTTCGATCACCTCCTGGGCGCGCAATTCCTCAAAGACCTCCCGAACCGAGCGCTCACCATCACAGAAGCCGATCATGATGGCGATCCAGGGCTCGACAGTTGCGTCGGTGACATATGGATAATCCGTCTTGAGACGAAAGTCAATGGGGGCAAGGCGGCCCTGCTGGAGGCCATGAGTGACCGATAGGCGGAACCTCTCGGCCGGCCGCGGCCTGGATTGCACGATCGTCTCGAAGAAGTCCGGCGCGGCGGTCCTCAAATGCCAGAGGCGAAACCATTCGACGGCTTCGTTGGTCGCTTCTGGCGCTTTGCGGCTGCGAGCGTTGATAGCGCGGCGCGGGGCATCCTGGCGCTGCACGACGACCAGCACGTAGAGCAGAGAGGTGACCTCGAGGTCGCGGAGGACTTGGGCGTTGGGTCCGAGGCGGACCGGCCCGTCCGCGAGGCGGGTGGCGAGGCGCTCGAATTCATCCGGTCCGGGTTGCTCCTTCTGAATGAGGAGGAAGACGTCGAACTCCGAATGGGCTGGCCCAAGCCACTTCCGGATGCGTTGCTCGAGCGGAGCGCCAGCGCGATCCGTGGCGCGGGTGAGGATGTAGGCGCGGCCGCCGGGATTGAGGAACTCCGGGAGACCCTCGATGATGCGCCGGAAAATGAGTTCGCCGTCCTTCCCGCCGTCGCGAAAAAGGACCTTCTGCTGTTCGGCGGGGACGTAAGGAGGATGGGCAAGAATTCGATCGAAGGTGAGGCCTTCAACAGCGGAGTAGAGGTCGCCCTGGACTGCGGAGACGTTCGGCAGGGCGTTGAGGCGGCGATTGAACTCGGAGAAGTGGACGGAGCGGCCGGCGAGATCGGTGGCCCAGGCGCGCTGGGCATATTTGGCGGCCCCGGCCAGGGTCGCGACACCGGAACCGGTACAGAGATCCAGCAGGGAGCCGCAGGGGTCGGAAGGAACGAAGGAGAGGAAGCGTTCGGTATTGGCGGTGATCGCGGAATAGACGATATCCTCCGGCATGCTGGAATTGCCGCGGATGGGAAAGATCCTGTCGGAAGCGATGAAGAGTCCGTTCACGCAGTACAGGATGGCGGTGGCGCCCAGCAGCGCGGGGTCGTCATCAACCGGCCGGACCACATCCAGCCCCAGCAGAGTATCGACGGCGCCCGGCGGCAGGTGCTGCCCGAGACTCTCGCTGGAAACGGCCTCCCCGTCCATCAGGAGCCGTATCAAGGCGTCCAGCGCGTCTTTGAGATCATGGCTCGCAGACCGGCCCTCGTGGATCGAGATGAAATGGGAGATGCGCGGGATGCCAACACGCTTGCACACGGCCTCTTCGGTGTAGCCACACTGCGCCAGCATGGAACGCAGCGAACGGAATTGTTCATCGGTACCCAGTTTTAGAGGAAACAAGCTTACCTCGCAGGGTAAGGATTATAGCGCATCGAGCAGGGCGGAAGGCTCCGGACGATCCAGGCGGATGGCGATGCCGGTGTGCAGGTACATTCCGGAGGCGAAGTTGAGAGGCCCAAAGTGAACGGGAGCGGTCAGGTGGACTGAGAGTTCATCGCGCGAATACGAGAAGCACTGCCCGTTGCTCGAGTCCATGATGAGGAATCCCGCTTCGTGGCGCTTTGCGAGCAGAAGGTGGAGAGGCAGTCTCCCAAAACCGGGGCGGGCTTCCAGAAAGAGAGCGAGCGCGCCGTTGGGGAGGTCCGAGGCGACGGAGAATGCGCGCGTGGCGGGAGAGCCCAGATCCTCATGGAGACGGAACTCGAATCCCGGGACGGCCTCTTCGAGCCGCTGCCGCAGGGCAGTGGTTCTCTGTGAGTCGTGGAAGATCTGCCAGCTAACGCCGCGGTCGAAGAGGTACTTCAGCGCATGGGCCAGGAGCAGCGCGCGGCCTTCGACATAAGGCCCGCGCTGGATGAGGCCGTGCAGTGTGAGTTCCTGGCCGCGTTTGGATGGGTCGATGCTCTCGATGCCGAATTCGGCGAGCGCGACGAGGACAGCCGCTGCGACATTGCTCTGGTCGTGTAAGTGTCGATAGCCGGTCATGTGAGGCGTTCCTGGATGGGGATGGCCGGCGGATGCCGGCGGCGTATGGAATTCAGGAGACGATACCGCGGGGCGTCGCACGCGGCCCGAGTTCCGCTTCGAAAGGCTGGCATTCCCCGATGAGTACCCAGTATACAGGGGCGCCGGCTGAGTGGGGCCCGGATGGGGAGTTGTGTCCCGTGATTCCAGCCTTG
>JAMDEO010000051.1:18091-34411 GCA_023483915.1 Actinomycetota bacterium | reverse complement strand
AGTTTGAATCCATGGCTTTGAAAGAGCACTTCCCGGATGACGACGAGCGACCACCGGTACCGAAGTGGGTCGAGAAGAGCGCGCTGCACGACGAGAGGCTGTCGAGCCCGAGGTCCAAGGAATACCCGCTGCTGTGCATGAGCAACCATCCCAGGCATCGAGTGCACGCGCAGCTGGACGACCTGAACTGGAACCACGAGATTGTCACCTGCAAGGTCAAGGGACCGGACGGGTACCTGTATGAGCCTCTGTGGCTCCACCCCTCGGAAGCCGCGCAACGAGGCATCAAGGACGGGGATATCTGTGAGGTGTTTAACGAGCGCGGGGCGGTCCTAGTCGGAGCTCGGGTGTGGGAGAGGGTGATGCCGGGGGTGGCGTACGTCGATCACGGCGCCCGGACGGACTACATCGTGCCCGGCAAGCTCGATCGCGGCGGAGCCATCAACACGATCACTCCGCGTAACATCACTTCCAAGAACTGCGCCGGCATGGTTGTCAGCAGCTTCTTGGTGGAAGTGGCGCCCGTCGACCTGGAGGCTCTGAGGCGGCAATACCCCGAGGCGTTCGAGAAGCCCTTTTCCGAGACCTCCGGACTGCGCTTCGAGCGAGTCCTGGCCGACGGTGAAGGCGGAGACGGTTAGGGCTGCCGCCGCCCGGCTCGACCGAGAAGCCGCAGAGCGCCCGTGGGGAGGGCCGCACCCCGGTGAATGGAGGACAGGATATGCTCGAGGATCGAGGGGGCCACGGCACAACCGACATGCCCGTGAGCGAAAGCAGCGAGAAGACCATAGCCAAAGGTCTGGGCTTCTGTGGCAACGGCTTCGATGCCAATTCTGTCTTTGTGGACGTCAAGGGCGGAAGGATCGTCCGCATCCGTCCCCTCCGTTATGACGAGAAGTACGACCGGTCATATCTCAATCCATGGAAGATGGATGCCCGCGGCAAAGTCTTCGAGCCAAGCATGAAGTCGCTCAGACCACCTCATAGCTTGGCCTACAAGAGGCGCGTCTACTCGCCCAACCGGATTCTCTACCCCCTCAAACGGGTGGATTGGGACCCCGACGGCGAACGCAATCCGCAGAACCGGGGCACGAGCAAGTACGTCCGCATCTCGTGGGACGAGGCCATCGGAATCTTGGTTCACGAGCTGACCCGGGTGAGGGAGACCTATGGGCCGTCGGCGATCCTCTGTCAGGCCGATGGCCACGGTGAGACAAAGGTTGTGCACGGGCCCCATGGCTGCCCGCGGAAGTTGCTGTCGCTACTAGGTGGGTGCACCATGCAGAACCGGAACGCCGACAGCTGGGAAGGTTGGGTCTGGGGAGCCAAGCACGTATGGGGCATGGAGCCCATTGGACTGCAGACACCCACCACGAACGCCTTCCCGGACGTGGCGAAACACACCGATCTCATCCTGCATTGGGGTTGCGACTTGGAGACGACGCCCTGGGGATGGCAGGGTCAGATGGCGAGCCGTCTGAGCTACTGGTTCAGCGAACTGGGCATCAAACAGATCTTCGTATGCCCCGACGTGAATTACAGCGCCGCCGTCCATGCCGACAAGTGGATACCCATTTTGCCCAACACCGACGCGGCGCTGCACCTGGCGATCGCGTACACATGGCTGACTGAAGGCACGTACGACAAGGAATACGTGCGCACCCACGTGGTAGGGTTCGATCAGTTCATGGCGTACGTTTTGGGCGAGGAAGACGGCGTGCCAAAGACACCGCAGTGGGCTTCGGAGAAATGCGGCGTGCCCTCCCGGACCATCAAGGCGCTGGCCCGCTACTGGGCTACGCACACCACGAGCACAGCTCACGGCAACGGCGGCTCCATGATCCGAGGTCCTTACGGCACCGAGCCGGCTCGGCTGGAAGTCTGCCTGCTGGGGATGCAGGGACTGGGAAAGCCCGGTATTCACGCGCTCAGAATGATCGAGTGGGGCATCTTCAACGATCCGCACGTCTACCCCCTGCCACCCGGTGTCGTGATGCCCAGCGTCATGGCGGCGCACTCGGGCGGGTATGCCGTTGCGTTCGAAGGCGACGCCTGGGACGTGGCGGAACGTGAGGCCGAAGAGCAGCCTGGCCACGCTGCTCCGCCGGAGCAGTTCATCCCCAAGAACCTCGTCCACGAAGCCATCCTGAACCCGCCACTCGAGTGGCAAGGTACTACGCTGCTCATCGAGCCAGTCCAGGACCAGTTCAAGAAATACCACTACCCGGTAGAAGGCTGCTCGGAGATCCACATGATTTGGACGGACACGCCCTCGTGGACAACGTGCTGGAACGATGGCAATAGCTATGCGCGAGCTTTGCGTAGCCCGAAAATCGAATTCATCGTGGCTCAGCATCCCTGGCTGGAGAACGACTGTACGATGGCAGACCTCATTCTGCCCTCCAATACCAAGATGGAGGAGCAAGACATTGCCGTCGACAACTTCAGCGGCCAATTCCATACGGTCATGTATGAGGAGCAGTGCATCGCGCCGCTCGGGGAATCCATGAGCGACTACGAGATCGTCTGCAAGGTGGCGGAGCGTCTTGGACTGCGGAGGGAGTACACGGGTAATCGAAGCGTCCAGGAATGGATCGACCTCGGATTCCACACTTCGGGAGTGCAGGATCGCATAAGCTACGAGGAGTTCAAGAGCAATGGTTACTACGTCGTGCCCACGGCCGAGGGTTGGGAAGAGGCGCCGGCCGGGTTGTTCAAGTTCTACGAGGACCCCGAGGCGAATCCCCTGAACACGCCGTCGGGCAAGCTGGAGTTTTCCTCGGATAGACTGGCGCACCACTTCGGGGACGACCTGGAAAGACCTCCGCTCCCACACTGGATCGAAGGAGGCCCCTCTCACGATGAAAGACGCTCGAGTGAAAGGGCGGCGAAGTTCCCGCTGCTGATCGTCTCCAACCACCCGCGGTGGCGCGTGCATTCTCAGCACGATGACATCAGCTGGTTCCACGAGATCCGCACCTCGAAGGTCAAGGGCCCGGATGGCTACCTCTACGAACCGGTTTGGCTGCATCCCACGGATGCCGAGCCGAGAGGGATCGGGGATGGCGACATAGTCAAGGTGTTCAATGAACGGGGCGGTGTCCTGGGCGGAGCGCGAGTGTGGGAGAGGATCGTGCCCGGCGCAGCCTACATGGACCACGGATCTCGCTACGACCCGATTGTGCCGGGAGTCCTCGATCGAGGAGGTGCCATCAACACCGTCACTCCCAAGAGCCCGATGTCGAAGAACGCCACGGGCATGGCGACAAGCGGCTATCTCGTGGAGGTCGAGCGGGTCGACATCGATGCGCTCAGGGCGCAGTACCCGGAGGCCTTCGCCCGTCCCTACGACGGGGCGTCGGGATTGTGCATGGAACGCGTTCTTGCGGAGGAGGCTGTGTGACGGAGTCCGACGCTGCAAACGGGGCCCAACGCACTGGCCAGGTTGCCAAGAACGAGACGACGCACCTCAAGGCGCTGAGCCTTCTGGGTGAGACCGGCACGGGCAGCAACACCGCGTGCGTCGATGTCGCCGACGGCAGAATCATCCGCGTCAGGCCCCTGCACTACGACTGGAAGCAAGACACGAGCAATCTGACCCCCCAGATCCTCGAAGCCCGCGGAAAGACGCTGGGCGGAGAGGAAAAGACGCTCCTACCACCTCATAGCTTGGCCTACAAACAGCGAGCCTATTCGCCCAACAGGATCCCTTGCCCCCTGAGGAGAGTCGACTGGGATCCACAGGGAGAACGAAATACTGGGAACCGAGGCACAAGCAAATACGTGCCTATCTCGTGGGATGAGGCGCTGGACATCATTGCCGCCGAATTGCGGAGGGTCACAGCGAAGTACGGCCCCGAGACGGTCTTGGCTCAAGCCGATGGACACGGCGAGACGAGCATCGTCCATCCCTCACACGGCTGCAACACGCTGCTGCTCAAGCATCTTGGAGGCTACACACTCCAGACCAGGAACCCGGACAGCTGGGAAGGGTGGTACTGGGGCTCCAAACACGTCTGGGGCATGGACCCCCTCGGTCAGGAGCAGCCGTCGAACCTGGCTCTCGACGTCGCCCAGAACGGGGACCTCGTTCTGTACTGGGGGTGTGACCCCGAGACCACTACCTGGGGCTGGGAGGGGCAGAGGCCGAGCAAGTACTGCTACTGGCTGACAGAGCTTGGCATCAAGTCAATATATATCTGCCCCGATCTGAACTACGGGGCGGCAATACATGCCGACAAGTGGATCCCGATATTCCCTAACACCGATGCCGCGCTGCATCTGGCCATTGCCTACACGTGGATAACTGAGGGCACGTACGACAAGGACTACGTGTCGACGCACTGCTTCGGCTTTGAGGCCTTCGAGGCGTACGTGCTCGGTGGAGAGGATGGCATACCCAAGACGCCCAAATGGGCCGCGGAGATCTGCGGGGTGCCGTCACGCACCATCAAGGCCCTGGCTCGGGAATGGGCGTCAAAGAGAACTTCCATCGCTCATGGCAACGGCGGGCCGATGATACGTGGTCCATACTCGACGGAACCGGCCCGGCTGGAAACGCTCAATCTTGCGATGCAGGGTCTGGGAAAACCGGGAGTGCACTATCTGCTTCCGGGATTCATGATGTGGGATCCGGGAAACTCCGTCACCATGCCAAACCCACAATCTGCCTATCGGGGCTGGTACGCGCTACGGCAGTCTGCTGAGCTACGCGGCGGGACGGTCGCGGACATCGTGGGTTCCTGGCAAAGAGGCGGGTGCAGCGCGGGAAGTGGACGCAGCGTTCCTCTCATCTGCGAACTGGACGAAACAAACCCGAATGACGGGCCGGTGCCCAAGCAGTTCATCCCCAAGGACCTCGTCCACGACGCGATCCTGAATCCGCCGATCAAGTGGCACGGCACCACGCTGTGGTCGGAACCCGTGGAAGACCAGTTCATAGAGTATGTCTACCCGGCGAACGGGTGCTCGGAGATCCACATGATATGGACCGACACTCCGTGCTGGATAACGTGCTGGAATGACAGCAATTCCTACATCAAAGCCCTGCGTGATCCAAAGATCGAGTTCATCCTGGTCCAGCACCCGTGGATGGAGAATGACTGCATCTTCGGCGATCTCATCCTCCCCGTCAGCACTAAGTTCGAGCAGACAGACATATCCACGGACAAGGAGCAGTATGGAGTCATCTTGCTCGAGGAGCAATGCATCGAGCCTGTGGGTGAAGCGAAAACAGACTACGAAGTGGTCTGCATGATAGCGGAGAGAATGGGTCTGCTGGACAAGGTGACCGAAGGCAAGACTGTTGAAGACTGGATACGGTACGGATTCGAAAACTCGCGGGTCACAGAGTTCATCAGCTACGAGGAGTTGCGCGAAAGGCAGTACTTCATCGTGCCGACCAAGCCAGGTTGGAGGGCGTCCACCAACAACCGCTTGCTCGACTTCTATAACGACCCGAACAAGTACCCTCTGAAGACACCGTCGGGGAAGATCGAGTTCTACGCGCAGACTCTGGCCACACACTTCCCCGATGACGACGAGAGACCGCCCGTACCCCACTGGATCCCCTATGGGGAGTCACATCAGGAAAGCCTGTCGCACGAGAGAGCCGACGAATACCCGCTGCTTCTCGTGTCCAACCATGGCCGCTGGAGAGTCCACGCCAATCTCGATGATATCAGCTGGTTTCACGAGATCGAGACAGGCAAGGTGAAGGGTAAAGACGGGTACTGGTACGAGCCGGTCTGGATCCATCCATCCGATGCCGCGCACAGGAGCATCGAGGAGGGGGAGGTCGTCAAGCTCTACAACGAGCGAGGCGCTGTTCTCGTAGGAGCCTACGTGACGGAAAGGATCATGCCGGGCGTGGTCTACGTGGATCACGGCTCTAGGTACGATCCGATCGTGCCTGGCGAGTTCGACAGAGGCGGTGCCATCAACACCATCACTCCGCACAAGCTGACGTCCAGAAACGCCACCGGCATGGTGGTTTCAGGCTTCCTGGTGGAGTGCGAGAGGGTTAATCTGGACGCCCTGAGAAAGCAGCACCCCAAGGCATTCGCGAGACCGTATGACAGCGGTTCTGGCCTGACGATCGAGAGGGTGCTGCACGTACCGATAGAGTGCGCGGGAACGACTGGACACCTATCGCCAAACCGCGGCCTGATACCGGGCAGTTCTGGATGGAGGTAACCGATGTCGTCCAGGGGACCGTGCCTAAGGTGAGAGTGCACTATGTGCGCGCACTTGCTCGACAAGGGCTGGAAGGAGCCGCGCTGCGTGGACGCCTGCCCCACGGGGGCGCTCCTCTTTGGCGAAGAATCGGAGTTGGAGGACGTCATAGCGGGGGCCCAGATGCTAAAGCCGGAGGCCGAGATCTGGTTCGAGCGGCTGGAGCCAGGGCTCTACTCGCTGAGAGCTGAAAAGGACGGCTACGTCCCCAAGACGATGGGCGGGGGCATAAGGCAGCATAACGATGTTGCGGACGAGATGCCATTGCGAGGGCTCGGTCCATCAGCAGAGGGAATCTATTCGTTCGTCCGGTAGTAACCGCCCCATTTGCGATCTATGCGAGCCTGGGTGTCGGCCACCTGCTCTGGCGTCAGAATCCTGAACCGTGACTGGGTCTTCAGATACTCGCCTACCGGGACGAGTTGCCGCTTCTCCACAAGCTTCTCGGAGGCGCCGGTCAGTCTGAACTCGCCCTTCTCCACCTCGTACAGATCGTAGTAGCCAGTTTCTACGGCAAGCCGTCCGATCTTGATGGCATAGCGAGGCTCGAAGCCCCATCCCGGGGGGCAAGGCGTGTGGATGTGAATATATTTGGTGCCTTGGAGGGACAGGGCCTTCTTGATCTTGTCGTAGAGGTCGAGGGGATAAGCCGACGACGCCGTAGCCACGTAGTCGATGCCGTGGGCGGCCATGATAGCCGGCACGTCCTTTTTCTGCTGCATCTTCCCCTTGATGGGGGTATTGGCAGTTACGGCCCCCCGAGGCGTGGTACCCGAACGCTGCACGCCGGTATTCATGTAGCCTTCATTGTCGTAACACAGGAAGAGGAAGTCGTCGCCACGCTCCGCAGCGCCGGACAGCGCCTGTATGCCGATGTCGGCAGTGCCCCCATCGCCGGCCCAGCCGACAACTTTGATGTGCTCCCTGCCTTGGGCCTTCAGGGCTTCCAGCATGCCCGTGGCTGCTGCGGCGGTCGAGGCGAAGGTTACGTTTAGGCACGGTAGCTTGGTGGAGGCGACCGGGAAGAGACCCTGCAGCACCGTCAGGCAACTTGGGGGCACGATAAGGATCGTGTCTGAACCGAGCGCCTTGAGCCCGATGCGGTAGGCGATGGAGAGGCCGCAGCCGGTGCAGGCCCGGTTGCCCGGGTGAACAAACTCCTCTTTGGGAAGAGTGAGAATGGTGGTCTTGGCGGCCATGGTGCTCCTAGCTCCTACAGCTTGATCCCGATCCAATCGGGACGTTCTTCCGCGGGTGCGCCCTTGGCACCGCCACCCGCCGTGGCGGCCATGCCGGCGCGCAAAGCATCGGTTAGGTCGAGGGTCCTGATGTCGCGACCTCCGATCCCGGCAACAAGTCCTTTCACAAAAGCCGGCTGGCCTCGGTCGCGACCGTCCTCCGCTGGGCCGCCGTTTCCACCGCCCTTGACCAGATGCTCATACAGTGCGGCCTTGAGATCCGAGCAGAGCGCGCCCTCGTAGCCGTAGGACAGCGCCTTTTCAATGACGAACACACCGCGGACAGCGCCCAGAGCTTCGGCAACAGCCTGGTCCGGGAACGGACGGTACAGCCGGATTCCCAGCACACCGATCTTATGCCCCTCGTCGCGCAGGGCTTCCACCACATCTCGCAACTGGTAGGTGAGTGAGCCCATGCCCACGACGACGTAATCCGCGTCGTCGCAACGGTATGGCTCGACAAGAGCATTGCCGCCCCGGCCGAAGATCGACGCGAACTCATCCTCGATCTCCTGGCCAACCGAGAGCGCCGCCCTGAGGTCTTCCTGGAGCAGATAGCGGATCTCCATATACCCGTGGGCCATCTCGCCCAGGACATCCATGCGGACATCGGGCAGGGTCACGGTGTTGAGGTTTGCGGGATTAGCGGGATCCAGGGCATAGGGGGGCTTGAAAGGTTTCAAGAATCGTCCGACTTTCCCCTCGTCCGGCACCTCGAACGGCATGTATGTGTGTGACAGGAGGTATCCGTCGTAGCAGAGCATCACCGGGATGCTGGTAGCTTCAGCCAGGGCGAAGGCCTTGAGAACGCCATCTATGATCTGCTGGTGGTCGCACGCATACATTTGGATCCAGCCGGTATCGCGCTGCGAGATGGAATCCTGGTGGTCGTTCCAGATGCACCACGGAGCTCCGACCGCCCGATTCACCACGCACATCACGATCGGCAACCGAGCGCCTGCAGCCCAGTGGATCTGCTCGTGCATGTAGAGCAGCCCATTCGCGCTGGTGGCGGTGAATGCCCTTGCCCCTGTGGAGCTCGCCGCGATGCAGGCCGCCAGCGCTGAATGCTCGCTTTCCACGGGGATGTACTGCGCCCGCATCTCGCCGGCCTCGATGAACTCAGCGAGTTTCTCTGTAAGGGGCGTCTGCGGCGTGATGGGGTAGGCCGCAATTACCTGGGCGCCTGCCAGTTTCACGCCGAGGGCCGCGGCAACGTTACCGTTCTCGATTATGTGCATGGCCGGGGTCCCTCGTCGGCACAGGCGCTCGGCGGTGCCGCCTCGTCCGCGCGCGCGCTGGACGCCTCGTCACCCTCGTGAGAGTCGGTCTCGTCCACCATGGTGATGGCCTTGGTCGGACATTCTTCGGCACAGATGGCGCAGCCCTTGCAGTATTCGTAGTCGATGACCGGCGGGACAGTCCGGGAGATTACGCAATCGGGACAGTAAAGCCAGCAGATGAAACAGGCCTCGGCCCCGCGCTTGCACGGAGTGCACAGCTCGGTGTTGATGACCGGGCGTTGCACCCGCCACGAGCCGGTCCTCCCACCGTCGCCCGGTCCGGGAAGGCTATGCGACGTCTTGTATCGGTATTCCCTGGTCCCCATCATGCGCCTTCCACGATGGTCTTTTCATAAGCAAGCCTGGCCGCCTGGGCATTGGCCTGAGGTCTCTTGGTCTTGAATTCGGCCTCGATCTCTCCGAGAACCGTGTCAAACGGCACAACGTCGAGCGCTCGGCATAGAACCCCGATGATACCCGAGTTCACCACACCATGGGGCAGACCGGCCTCCAGAGACAAGGCGGTCACATCGGCGGCCGCCACACGCATTCCGTCGAAGTCATGGGCAGTGAGCGGCTTGGGGGTATTGAGAACGATCAATCCCCCCGGCTTGAGCCCCTTGGCCACATCGGCCTCGGTGAGCAGAAGATGGTCGAGCACCACCACAATGTCGGGCGTCTCGATGGGTGAGATGTCGTAGATCTTCTCCTTGGCGATCTTCAGAGAGGTGAAGACAGGAGCCCCCCGGCGTTCGGTGCCGAAGGATGGGGCCATGACTACCCCAGTGTATCCCGCCCGGAACGCCGCGGTGGCGAATATCTTGGCGGCTGTAATTGCTCCCTGGCCCCCTCTGCCGTGCCATCGTATCTCGATCATGAATTTCAGTTTCCTCGTATGGAATGACCTCTCGGCCATTGTCCGGTTTGGTGCGTGCAAGGTATTCTACTTCGCCGACGGCATCTTCGGCATCTTCAGGTTTGGGAAAGGGCATGTACGTCGATTTGCAGAAAGACGACGGGGTTGCGCTGCTGACCATCAGCCGGCCAGAGGCGCTCAACGCCATGAACGTCCAGCTCCTCGAAGAGCTGAACGAGGCTATCAGCCGCGTCGAACGCGACAACGATGTGCGTGTGCTCGTGATCACGGGAGCGGGCAAGGCCTTTGTCGCAGGAGCAGACATCGCTCACATGGGTGGGTTTACCCCTGAGCAGGCGAAGGAGTGGTCGGAACTCGGCCAGGGCATTCTCGCCAGGTTAGAGAATGTGAAAAAGCCCGTCATCGCGGCCGTCAACGGTTACGCTCTCGGTGGCGGAACAGAGTTGGCCATGGCATGCGACATCAGGGTGGCCTCCGACCGGGCGATCTTTGGGCAGCCTGAGGTCAAGCTGGGCATGATCGCCGGCTTCGGCGGAACACAAAGACTCCCCAGGCTGGTGGGACCGGGCAAGGCCAAGGAGATGCTCTTCACGGGGGACCACTACGATGCCGCCGCGGCGCTGGCAATGGGCCTGGTGAACGAGGTGGTGCCCGCGGAGGAACTGGTGGGCTACTGCCTCGACATGGCAAAAAAGATCGCCTCTAATGGGACGGAGGCCGTGAGACTCAGCAAGCAGGCCGTGAACGGCGGCCTTGATCTCCCTCTCAAAGAGGCCCTTCGCCTGGAAACTGCCCTGTATTCCCTGGTTTTTTCCACCCATGAGCCTCGCGAAGGTTGTAGCGCATTCTTAGAGAAAAGAGAACCGAAGTGGACTTCAAGCTGACTGAAGATCAAGAGCTCATCCGGGGCTCGGTCCGGGGCTTCGCCCAAAACGAGATTGCTCCCAAAGCGGCTGAGATCGACAAGACCGGGGAATTCCCCGTCGACGTCTTCAAGCAGATGGCCGAGCTGGGTTTGATGGGCCTCCCGATCGCGGAGGAATATGGCGGTGCCGGCGCTGATTACACCAGCTACTGCTTGGCACTGGAGGAAATCACCCGGGCCTGCGGATCGACCGGCCTAGGTTATGAGGCGCACATCTCGCTGGGCTGCATGCCCATTTACCTCTTTGGGACGGAGGAGCAGAAACGCAAGTATCTGCCGGTTCTTTGCAGCGGTGAAACCATGGGCTCCTTCGGCCTCACCGAACCCGAAGCCGGCTCCGATGCAGGTGGTACCAGGACGACCGCAGTGCTGGAAGATGGGCAATGGGTAATCAACGGATCGAAGATCTTCATCACGAATGCCAGCTATGCCCAGTTTGTGACCATAACTGCGGTTACCGACAAGGGTCAGGGCACCCGAGGCATCAGTGACATTATCGTGCCCACGGATACCCCGGGGTTCACCATCCGGGCCGGCTTCGAGAAGCTGGGCCTTCACGGCTCCAACACTACGGAGCTCTTTTTCGACAACGTCCGGGTTTCCGAGGAGAACCTGGTGGGCGCGCGCGGCGAGGGCTTCAGGCAATTCTTGGCAGTGCTTGACGGGGGCCGGATCGCCATCGGAGCCATGGGAGTGGGGATCGCACAGGCTTGTCTTGATGCCTCTCTCAAGTACGCCAAGGAGAGGGTCCAGTTTGGGCAGCCCATCGGGAAGTTCCAAGCGGTTCAGTTCAAGCTGGCCGACATGGCCATGAACATCGAACTGGCCCGGCTTATGTATCTGAAGGCTGCTTGGCTGAAGGACAACGGCCGTCCTTACTCGCAAGAGGCCAACTACGCGAAGCTGTTCGGCTCGGAGATTTCGACCAAAGCGGCGCTGGAGGCCATCCAGATCCACGGCGGCTACGGCTATATCAAGGAGTTTCCCGTGGAGCGCTATCTGCGTGATTCCAAGCTGCTCGAGATCGGCGAAGGCACCTCCGAGATAATGCGGCTTGTCATTGCGAGGGGCCTAGGTTTGTAGGAACCGGTGTGGGCCCCTCTGTGGCCCGGCGCTCAGATGCCATCCACAGGCAATCACCCACACGCCCTCACGGGTTTAGAAGCTGACCACCTTGTCCGCTTTGGCGACCAGTTCGGCAAGCTGCTTGGAGTCGATAAACCGACCATTCAAGCTTTGAAGATCTTCTTCGGTGACCCCACGGGCACTTCCACAGGGGCCTCAGACGTAGACCGGCACTCTGTGCGCGACGATGGGAGGAACGACATCCCGCAAGGGGCGGAAACCGACCCCGTGAACCTGGTTGAGAATCGTGTCTTTCACCAGGTAGGTGGCTTCGCCCAGCAGACAGATCTCAGGGATGTGCCCAGCCTCCATCGCGCCCGCTGCCGAGATGAAAGGCAGGGAGGCACGGGTGGGGTCCTCCGTGCCGTTTGAACTGATGAAGAGGATTGTGGACATCCCTACCTCCCTGGTCTCAGGCGTGGTGCTGCTTCTCCAACTACCCTTCGTTATGGGCGTGCAAACGCCTAAGGTGGCGAAATCTTTCAGAGTTTGGGTAGTGTGCCACCGGCTACCCCTCCACCTGGACTGTTCAAATCCTGGCCGCCCGGCCAGTCTGCAAAACCCTCTTCCTGGCTGAATACCCCAGCCTTCAGACCGATCAGAATGGCGTTGTGGGGTAGCAACGACCAAAGGGGGGAACGATGAAGATCGGAGCAAAGAAGAGCGGTCTAACCGATATCCTCGGGAACCGCAATTTCCGTCTCCTCTGGTCGGGTGAAGGCATATCTCTGCTTGGCGACCAGTTCTCCCTCATCGCGTTGCCTTGGCTTGTCCTGAAGCTTACGGGAAGCGCTCTTGCCATAGGGACAGTCCTTGCGCTGGCGGCGATCCCGCGCGCGCTCTTCATGCTGGTGGGTGGTGCGCTGACCGACCGGCTTTCCCCTCGGTCCTTGATGCTTTGCTCGAACGTAAGCCGCTTCGTACTGGTCGGGGGGTTGGCGCTGCTGACCGTGACCGGTTCTATAGAGCTATGGATGCTATACGCCTTTGCTCTGCTCTTCGGGTTGGCAGACGCCTTCTTCTTCCCGGCCCAGTCGGCGATCATTCCCCATCTGCTCGGGAAAGATCGTCTCCAAGCCGGCAATGCGATCATCCAGGGTACCGCTCAACTATCCGTCTTCCTGGGGCCGGTTCTCGCCGGCATCCTCATAGCGGTGTTGGACGGCGGGGGAGTCGCAAATCCAGCGGTGCCGGATATGTGGGGCATTGGAGTGGCCTTCGCTCTTGACGCGGCAAGCTTCCTAGCCTCTGCGGCCACTCTGGCTATGATCAAGCTTCCCGCGGTTGCCAATGCGGACGATTCGAATGTTGAAAAGGGCGGCGTCCTCTCCTCCATCCGAGAGGTCCTAGCGACCGTGTGGCGCGATAGGACCCTCCGCTATTACTTCGTGCTCATAGCTGCGGTCAACCTGCTGATGGCCGGCCCGATCTCAGTAGGTATTCCGGTGCTGGCCGACACGAAGTTTGCCGGGGGAGCGGCGGCCTTCGGGATCATCCTGTCCGGTTTTGGTGGGGGTTCGCTCATAGGAGTGATTGTGGCGGGCGTCATGCGTCGGCCGGCCTCCAAGATGTTTCCCGTACTGATGCTCGGCCTTACCGGAGCAATGGGGCTCGGCCTCGTTCTGCTCGGAGTGTTGTCCTCAACGGAACCCGCGGCAATCGTAGCCTTCGGAATGGGTCTTGGGCAGGGCTACGTGGTGGTCCAGTTCATCACCTGGCTGCAGCTTCGGACACCGGCTCGCATGCTTGGCCGCACGATGAGCGTGCTGATGTTCGCTGTGGTTGGTCTATCCCCGGTCTCCAGCACCATTGCAGGCGCACTAATCCAGTGGAGCGCCTCCGCTGTCATGATTGGGGCCGGCGTTCTGATGGTCGGCGTGGTCTCGGTCGCTGCTCTCAGCCCCTCAGTCTGGCGGTTGGGCGACCAGGAAAACGAAGCCCCAGCCGCGGCACCCGCGCTCGCGGGACGCTGATTGGCGCCCGCCCGACGGCGGCCTCAGACAGGCGGCCGGTCGGCCCCGCCGGCGCGCCTTCACCGAGTCTGCCGCCCCCGGAGGCCGCCCGCGGAGGCCGCCAAAACCCTATTTGATGGCTTGGGCGGCCTTGCGTAGGTCTTTGGCAAAGGCCGCCCTCGCCGCATGTCGATCCTCATCTGTTCGGGTGCGCAGAATCGAGGAGGGGTGAACCGTCACCATCGCCAAAGGAGCAAAGCCCGGCTCCAGAATCTTGCCGCGATCACGCAGCACGGCAATCTCCTTGCCGAAGAGTGCCCGCACGGCCGTCGCCCCCATGCATACCACGATTTCTGGGCGGATGATGCTCAACTCGGCATCGAGCCAGGGCCGGCACGCATGCTGTTCGGAGATGTTCGGCTTCTTGTGGATGCGCTTGTCCCCAGGGCCTGGCTCCCACTTGAAGTGCTTGACCGCATTGGTGAGGTAGACAACCTCCCGGTGGATGCCCGCCTCACGGAGGGCCCGGTCGAGGGCCTGACCGGCCGGTCCCACAAATGGCTCACCTTGGACGTCTTCTTCGTTGCCGGGCTGCTCACCCACGAGCATCATGCGGGCGGAACTCGGTCCTGCGCCGAAGACCGTCTGCGTGGCCCGGCGCCAGAGATCGCAATTTCTGCAACTCCGCGCCTTCTGCCTTACCTCTTCAATTGTGGGGACCCGTTTGGCCATCCCGGCGACCTCTCAGCAGCCCCAGCGTAGTCACCATATCCAGATTCCCCTCCGGCAAGCTTCACTTACCCGAACTCCGTCGCACCGAAAACGGCGTGGTGCTATTCTCTCAGCCGGCATGACAGCTCGATTAGGTGGTTCATGATCGTCGAGAAGCTATGGTTTGGGGACCGGATTCTCACTCGGGGGTTCCCACGCCCAATCTCCTGGCGAGGCTGGCCGGTATCTCTCATTCTCGTAGGCGCTGTGTTTTGCGACGCCTACCGTGGCAAGATCAAGACGCTGAGAATAGGGTTGCTCGTGCTCGTCCTCGGTGCCTACAAAGCGAGTTCTCGTTTGACCCGCGGCGCGGCTTGTCCTGGGGCCGCTTCAGATAGGTCAATGGCCTAACCCGGCATGCAAATGAACTCTGCAGCAGCCATCGTCCCCATAGTCATAGTGCTTCTTATCATCGTGGTCACCCTTGCCGCTCGGCATCGCGGGTACGGCGTGGGCGGCCGGAACACTATCGTCCGCTGCCTCGAAGGTCATCTGTTCACGACCCTTTGGATTCCGGGGATCTCTCTGAAGGCCATTCGATTCGGCCCGTTACGGGTCCAGCGATGCCAGGTCGGCGACCATCTCTCCATCGTTACCCCCGGTGAGAAAGTCGGATCTCAGAGATGCTGAGCGACAATTCGCCGAGCTTCATCACGACAACTGGATCCCGTGAGTCCCTTGCGCATTGTCGTTTACGACTTCCGAGTGGCCGCTTCCGCCTATTCGTTGCCTCATCGCGTCTAACCCATCCTTGACGGCGTTGCCCGCCTGACGGGCTCTGGTCATGGCTGCGGCTACAAAAGATCCCTTCCGAGGGTCCTCTTTGTGTCTCACCACTCCTGCCAGTTCCAAGAGTTCGCGCCGCCGTATTTGCGATATCTCCCACAAAATGAAACGGTCCATCTGCCTGGCCCCTTCCGTATTGTAACTGGCAAAAGCGTATATACTAGTTACAGGATAGGATAGATCTCATAACCTGTCAAGTATTGTTTGGAGGTTACTAATTGGCCGCCAATGTCAGTTTGGATTTTGCGAACACCACGGAACATCACGGCGTTTCGGATACCGATGATAAGTTCGCGAGCTACACCAAGGCCGTTGAGTGGGCGCGCAGACAAGGTATCCTGACCGAATCTCACGCGCGCAGACTACTGGACGGCGCTCCGACGCTTGCCTCGCTGCTCACCCTGAAAAGGCTGCAGAAGCGCTGCGCCGCATAACGTCGTTCCGAGAAGCGGTGTTCCGTCTCCTTTCCGCCGTTGCCCACCAGAGGGTCCCTGCAGCCACCGACCTGGAGATGCTCAACTCAGAATTGGTTGAGGCCTCCGGGCACCTCAGGCTGATCCTGGCGCCTGGGGGCGGGGACGCCGAGGACGTGGGGGTGACTGGTTTCCCTGCGCGGCCCCGGTTCGACTGGGAGTGGTCAGGCCTAGGCGATAGTCTGACCAGTCTTCTTTGGCCCGTCGCGCGCGCGACCGCCGAACTCCTCAGTTCGCGACAGAAATCCCAACTCCGCGAGTGCGCCGGTGATTCCTGCGAGTGGCTGTTTCTCGACCTCAGCAAGAATGCCAGCCGGCGCTGGTGTGACATGTCCGCCTGCGGTAACCGGGCAAAAGCGAAGCGCTACCGCGCTCGGAAGACGGAGGGGAACAGCGCACCGCCAGCCGCGGGATAGCCTTGGTTTCAGGAGGATAGTCCTCAGGGTAACTTCAGGCAGTGGACAGAGTCCGTCGCTTGACAGGCGGTGGTCCGTCCGAAGGGAGGCGGGGCATCATCGCTCATCGCTCATGGCTCATGTCTCCCTTCGTGCGCCGGTAGCCGCTCGTGTTGTTGGATAGCAGGGGGCTCGGCCCGGGTCGGTGGGTTTCGCTTAAGGAGGACTTCGCATGCGCGAGACGATGGACGAGATCCGGCG
>JAMDEO010000051.1:0-18004 GCA_023483915.1 Actinomycetota bacterium | reverse complement strand
GCAGGGATTGTCGAAAGCACGAGCCACGGTATGGCACGCACTTGTCGGGAATGAGAGGGATGATTCTGAAGGGTCCGGCGGGGAGCACAGCGAGGCAAGCGTCGGCGGCGAGGAAGTGACGACAGCTCCGACGGCGACGGCGCGTCCGGGGAGCTCGGTCATCTCTTTCTTGAGGGTGAACGCGTGGTTTGCGGTGGTCGCGGCAGTCGCTGCGAGCTTGACTGCCGGCGCGTTTATTCTTACGGGTCGACGGAAAGAGACGACAAAGCCACTGTCCCTGACCACTCACGCCACCCAGCGGGCGGCGGAAGTCGGTCAGCAGGCCATAGACAGGAGCCGCGACGTGGCGACCGAGGTCAAAAAGGCGTTTCGCGGAACGACCGGCAGGATCATGAAGTAGGGTTTTGCGGACCCTCCGGGTTCAACGGTGGCTCCGTTTGATCGGTCGCCTTAGCGTGATCGGTCGCCTTCGCGGATTCCGCCAGCCTCTCAAACTCTTTCTTCAGTGCCTCCAACTCGGCATCACTGAGGTTTTCGACGTCGGCCAGTCCCGTGCGAGCGCTTGCGACCGCGCGGAGCAGTTCGTCAAGCTTGAGCTGGATCGCCTCCGAACCCCGGTTCTGGGAGTTCTGAATCAGGAAGACGATCAAAAACGTCAGGACCGTCGTGCCCGTGTTGATGATGAGCTGCCAGGTATCTGAGAAATGAAAGAGCGGTCCACTTGCGGCCCAGACCAGTACTAATATGAACGCCGCGATGAATGCGGCCGCGCTTCCCACCAAGATAGAAGTTCTGTGGGCCGCCTTCCTGAACGCTTCCCGCATCTGAGCGCCTCCTTCCCACGCCTAGGATGGGTCGACCGGTGCGCGACGCTTGATCGCCATACGCCCTAATCTGCTGCCCAAGAGTTGGCCGGCGGCAAACGCCAGGCAGGTAAAGGGGATGAACGCATACGACAAATGCGCTTCGATGCGAGTCAAGAAGACCAGCGGCACCGGAAGGTGAATGGCGAGAAACCAGCGCAAGGAGAACCTTCGTGTATATGCGCGATAGAAGCCGAAGGGTAGCGTTGCCAGCAAGACGATGAGGAGGACCTCGGCCAGTCTCAAAGTCGTATCCTTCCGGCGGCGACGACCAACACCTTGTACTGTCTCTCGCCGACCAGCTACCCGAAAGTCGGCATCCCCATGCGTTCGCGCCCGCGACTGCCGCGGCTGCGGCTGCGCATGCCGCTACTGGGCAGCTTCGCCTAGAGTCTCGGTCCCAAGTATCGCCTGATCCAGCGCGACTCGGGCGGCTGTGCGTTGCGTGGTTGGATTCAACCGCATCGTAACGAAGACGGTAACCAATGCCGCTCCGCATGCGATCGCAAAGGGGATCTGGTAGCCGACGAAATTGAGAATGAACCCCGCCACAACGGGCACTACCACAGCGGTCGCGTGCAGGATGGTAACTCCCATCGCGAGACTGGGCGCGACCTCTTCTGGGACTGCGATCTTGCGCAGGTAGGTGGAGGCTGCGATGGGGGAGAACGGCATGATGAACGAGTAGATGATGTAGAAGAAACAAGCAAGGGCGACATGATTCGACAGGGCATAGCCACCGAGGGCTACGACATAGGCAAGATTGATGCCTTGGAGGACCCGGCGTTCACCTCGCCTGTCTATCAGGCGGCCGACGTATGACGAGGAAACAATCCCGCCTAAAGTAACCGCCATCAGCACCAGCGAGATCTGAGAAACGCTCAGCCCGAAGCGGTTTACCAGCACCCAGAGCCCAAAGGAGAAAAAGACTTGTTGGCGCACCCCATCGAGCAGGTTGAGATAGTAGTAGTACCGGTAGTCATTGCGCCAAACGATGGGCTCTCGTTTTGGCGCCACCTTGCGGAGTTGCCCTTCATGTAAGTGCGGAAAGCGGAAGATGACGATGCCGCCAAACGCGGCGACGACCCCCAGCACGATGAAGGTGAGCTCGTACGAGAGTAAGTGGAACCGGAACACGAAGAAGATGATCACAAGGGCCGCGAAGGTGCCTCCCTGGTAGAGACTTGCCATCCTGCCCAGCAGATGGCCACTTTTGGCTTGTGTCGTGAGGCTCATACCTAGGGAGTACTGCGTCTGCAGGACGGTGTGAAAGCCGAAGCTCGTGATCAGGATCCAGGGAACCACGCTCGCAAAACCGGTAGCGACGCCGAACAAGCCATATCCGATGCCAAGGAGAACCAGCGCACCCGCAGTCAGTCTTTGCAGAGACACGCGGTAGAAAAGGGCCATGAGTACTATGAGGAAGAGGCCGCCGACTTCGCGGACGGCCGTAATGTAGCCGAATTCTGGTCCTTTGAAATGAAGGACGTCTTCGAAGAAGTTGGTGACGATATTCGTTTGCGCGCTGTACGCGAATCCGTAGGCCGCCGACATCACGGCCAGCATGACGAATCCACGCCCACCAGGGGTTTGCCAAAGTTCACGGATGCGGTTGGTCAACTGGGTTACTCCGAGTGGGGTCCGATGAATGACGTGTCCCGGCCATCTTAGGCGTCACGGACGCCTTGACGCAAGGTAGGAGAACGGATACCCAACCCGGACGAACGGCGCTCTAGCCCGTGGCGAGTAGCTCCTCGTAGGCGCTCTCCATATCCACGAAGGTGTAGAATCCCCGCTCCCCGGTGAGACGCACCGATCGGAATAGATGCAGCAATTCCGCGGATGGTCTTACCGCCAGAATGCGCCCCTTTTTTGGTCGGGCCCAGCGCACGAGCGAGAACAGCACGGCCAGTCCAGCGCTGTTGAGGTAGGTACATTTTTCGAGATCGAGGACGATGGTCACGCCGGTCCTGCCCAGGGCATCCCAGGCAGCCTGTTCGAGCTTGGGGGCGTCATCGAATTCCACGTCGCCCTCGATTCGCAGGACCGGTAGGTCATGGTTCGTCGCGTTGACCAGCTTCAACTTTGCACCTCGGAAAAACGAAGGGATTTCTCTTCTGTTACCCAGGGCCGCGCGCTGCAAAACCCCCCGCTTCGGCCGGGGTTTCGTTCTCCTTGCACCAGGGGAAACCCAGGGCGTCAGACCCAAAGAAATCGTAGGGAGAGACGTAATGGCCAAAGTACCGGATACCCCCGAAAACATGTCGAGATGCCTCTGCGCTGGATGCCCATCCTTTCCCGGCTCCGGCGGTTTCTTCTGCGCCAAGGGCAAGAGCGATTCGGAGATCAGAAAGCGCGGCTGTCTGTGTACCGACTGCGCGAACTTCCGGGAGTTCTCCCTCGTGGACGGCTACTACTGCGCTGCCGGAGCAGCCGGGGAAGGTGCCCAGTAACGCGACGAGGAAAGTCATGGAGGCCCCGGCTCGGGGCTCTGCCGCAGGATGATGGTTCGTGCTCTTTTCGCGTGTGGGCTCCCAGAGCCGACAGTGTAGAGGTCCACTTGCTGGCCCGGGAATCGGGCCAGCAAGACCTCTATCTGCCTATGCGGAAAGGTGCGCGAGGCTATTTCTTTCTGCAAGTGCCCGGTACAGAGGTGGGCGCACGCTACTACTTCAGGCTTGAGGGCAACAAGGAATTCCCCGACCCCGCCTCCCGCTATCAGCCGGAGGGAGCGGCGGGGCCTTCGCAAGTCTGGTCGCGGGTGAAATCACATGCGCCGCCTCCCCCCGGATCCAGGTGGGCGGCACCGCCGCCGGAAGAGCTGATCATCTATGAGTTGCACGTGGGGGCATTCACCCCGGAAGGAACGTTTGCCGGCGTACGCCGACTTCTCTCCGACCTTGGCTCGCTCGGCATCAATGCGGTCGAATTGATGCCGGTGAGTCAGTTCCCGGGGAAGCGAAGCTGGGGCTACGATGGCGTTCTGCCTTTCGCCGCACAGAATACGTACGGCGGCCCCGCAGAGCTGGCAGCATTGGTTGAAGCCTGCCATGAGCAGGGGATGGCGGTCATTCTTGACGTGGTCTACAACCACTTAGGACCTGAGGGGAATTCCCTTCCCAGCTACGGGCCCTACCTTCGCGAAGAGTGCGGTACTCCGTGGGGAGCGTCGGTAAACTTCGACGGTCCGGGGAGCGATGAAGTGCGACGATACTACGTCGAAAACGCTCTTTATTGGTTGGCAGTATGTGGTATCGACGGCCTGCGGCTCGACGCCGTCCACTCCATTCTCGATCGCTCCGCGGTGCCCTTTCTCCAGCAGTTGGCGGCGGAGGTAGCGGCTTTCGCCGAGCAGAACGAGCGCAGGGTGTATCTGTTTTTGGAGAATGAGAACAACGATGCCCGCTGCCTGCTTCCGTCCGCCGAAGGCGGATTTGGTCTCACTGCTCAGTGGAACGACGACTTTCATCACGCCCTCCACACCCTGGTTACCGGGGAGGCGCACGGATATTACGCGGACTTCGGCAGGCTGAGGGACTTGGCCCTCGCCATCGAAGACGGCTTCGTATACGGGGATCGCTACTCCGAGTTTCGCTCGCGGCATCACGGAAGCCGTCCCCGTGGGCTGACCCCCAAGTCCTTCATCATCTTCGCGCAGAATCACGACCAGGTGGGAAATAGGCCTCTCGGGGAGCGTCTATCGGCGCTGGTGGGCTGGGAGAGCCTCAAACTCGCCGCCGGGGCGGTGCTACTTGCTCCCGCCGTACCCATGCTGTTCATGGGCGAAGAGTGGGGTGAGCAGCGGCCATTCTTGTTCTTCTGCGATTACGAAGACCCGCAACTGATAGAGGCGGTCCGTGAGGGCAGACGGCGAGAGTTCGCAGCCGTGGCCGCTTTGACCGGCGGCTCGGCCGGTGATCGAGACCATCTCCCCGATCCACAAGCCGAGGAGACCTTTCTGCGTTCACGCGTCGAGCCGAGCTACCGGGATGAAGGCGAGGGGAGAGTCCTTGTGGACTACTACCGCTCGCTCATCAGACTTCGCAAGACGAGAATTCCTTCGTCGCTGCTGCGCGGCAAACATCATGAAGTGCAGGCGATGCCCTCACAAGGACTTCTGGTCCTCAGGCGCCAGACTTCTCGGGAACAGCTCAACTGCCTGCTGCATTTTGGAACGGACCCGACTCAAGTCAAGCTGGATCTTCGCCAAGGATCTTGGGAGCGCCTGCTGGACTCCGCAGAGGAACGCTGGCTTGGCCCGGGATCCTTGGTTCCCCGCGAAATCCAAGTGGGACGACGGAAGGTTGCCCTTGTCGACGTCCAACCTCATTCGGTCTTAGTCTTCAGCCGTCCCGTGGAAGGCAGCTACTGATGGATCGGTTCGTCTGCATCCACGGGCACTTCTACCAGCCCCCGCGCGAGAACCCGTGGCTGGAGGCTGTCGAGGTGCAAGATTCAGCCTATCCGTATCACGACTGGAACGAACGCGTCACGGCGGAGTGCTACGGACCCAACACCGCGTCTCGACTACTTGGATCGAGCGGGAAGATCCGCGGCATCGCCAGTAACTACGAGGGCATCAGCTACGACTTTGGCCCGACCCTCCTGAGCTGGCTGCAATCGGAGGCGCCGGAAGTCTACGCCGCGGCGCTGGACGCGGACAAGAAGAGCAACGAGGCATTCGGCCACGGCTCCGCCATGGCCCAGGCCTACAACCACCTGATTCTTCCGCTTGCCACTACCCGGGACAAGCGCACCCAGGTCATCTGGGGGATGCGCGACTTCCGGCATCGCTTTGGCCGTGAGGCTGAAGGGATGTGGCTGCCGGAAACCGCAGTCGACCTAGAAAGCCTGACCCTGATGGCAAACCAGGGGATCCGGTTCGTCGTCCTGGCTCCGCACCAAGCTTCCAGGATCAGGCGGGTCGGAGCCGCTGACGGCGAGTGGGAAGATGTGAGCGGAGCGCGCGTTGACACCAGGCGCGCGTATCTCTGCCGGCTTTCCGGCGGTGTGGCCATGAACGTGTTCTTCTACGATGGCGCTATCTCTCAAGGCATCGCATTCGAGAACCTCCTCGCGAGCGGGGCAGATTTCGCAAGCCGCCTTCTGGGGGTGTTCTCCGAGGCGGGCGACGAGGCGCAAATAGCCCACGTTGCCACGGACGGGGAGACCTATGGCCATCACTTCCCCCACGGGGACATGGCCCTTGCCTTCGCGCTCGAGGCGATCGGCCACGGGGGCGATGCTCGACTGACGAACTATCCGGCCTTCCTGGAGGCCCATCCGGCCGGGCACGAAGTCGAGATCTTCGAGAACACGTCGTGGAGCTGCGTGCACGGGATCGAAAGATGGCGCAAGGACTGCGGCTGCAATACCGGTCTGCACCGTGGCTGGAACCAGGCATGGCGGGCTCCTTTGCGCGAGGCGATGGACTGGCTGAGGGACGCCCTTGCTCCGCGCTACGAGGAAGCGGCATCAGCGTTGGTCCACGATGCGTGGGCCGCCCGTGATGACTACATCGAGATCGTCCTCGATAGGTCCCAGGAGAGCCTGGAACGATTCTTCGCGGTTCAGTGTACAGCTCCACTGGACGATGACGGCCGCGGACGACTCCTGAAACTCCTGGAGATGCAGCGTCACTGCCTGCTGATGTTCACCAGTTGCGGCTGGTTCTTCGACGAGATATCCGGGCCGGAAAGCGTGCAGGTGATGCAATATGCCGCTCGTGCCCTCCAATTGGCCCGTGACCTGTTCGGTGCCGACCTCGAACCGGAGTATCGGTCGCGTCTCGAAGTTGCTCAGAGCAACCTGCCGGAGCAGGGGAACGGAGCTCTTGTCTACGACAGGCTGGCGCTATCGACGGAGATAGATCCTGTGAAAGTGGGCGTTCACTTCGCGATCAGCTCTCTGTTCGATCACGATGATGAGCGGAAGCGCATCTACTGCTTCCGAGTGGATGAACAGGAGCAGGAGAGAGTGGAAGCCGGTGCCCTGCGCGTACAAGTGGGCCGGGTGCGACTGACCTCTGAGATCACGCTCGAAGGCGCAAATCTGAGCTTCGCCGCGCTCCACTTCGGCGACCAAAACATGGTATGCAAGGTACGGCCCTATGAAATGGAGAGTCACGACCGCGTCATGGCGGCAGTGAAGGAAGCCTTTGGCAGCGCGGACGTCGCCCGCACGCTGAGCGTCATGGACGGCTTCTTTGGCGAGGACTCTTACTCTCTGTCTTCACTGTTTCGGGACAAGCAGCGCTCCACGATCGACTTGATCACTAAGGCCGCCCTCAAGGAAGCGGAGGCAATGTTTCGTGGGATCTACGAGCGGCACGCGCCGCTGCTGATCTTCCTCTCGTCGGTGGGCGCCCCCGCACCCAAGGCCTTCCACTCTGCAGCGGAGCTGGCGATCAATGCGGGTCTTCACCACTCCTTCGAGGGCGAGCGAGTGAGCAGGGAGTCTGTCCTGGCCTTGGTGGAGGCCGCCCAGCGCACCGGTGTGACCCTGGACAAGCCGGGCCTGGCCCTGGACTTCCAGCGGGCGCTGGAGAGGCTGGCCGGCTCCTTTGCCGCGGACCCGGATCGCATCGAGGTGTTGCAGGCGATGGTCGACGCGGCAGGGATCATTCCCCATCTGCCTTTCAACGTGGACCTGTGGGAAACCCAGAATAGGTATTACCGGGTGCTTCGAGAAACCCTGCCGCTGATGCTCCGGCGCTCGGAGGAAAGTGAGGAGCAGGCGCGAGGTTGGGTTGATCGGTTCCTTGCCCTGGGCGATTTGCTGCACGTGGAGACCGGGTAACAGGAGGTCACGGCGGTGGCCTCTCGCAAGCTTCCCACAGCGACCTACCGGCTGCAATTCCGCGGAGGAATGGGGTTTTCCGCAGCTCGAGGACTTGTCCCCTATCTGGATGGGCTGGGAATCTCACACCTCTACGCGTCCCCGTTGTTCGTGGCCCGTCCTGGGAGCGTCCACGGGTATGACGTCATCGATCCAGGGGCGCTCGATCCGACTCTTGGGACAACGGAGGAATTCAATAAGCTCGTTGAGGCTTTGCACGAACGGGAGATGGGCCTAGTCCTCGACATAGTCCCGAACCACCTGGCGATGGATCCGGCGAATGCGTTGTGGATGGACGTCCTGGAACATGGGCGCCTTTCCCGGTTCGCATCTTCTTTCGACATCCGGTGGATGCATACCAGACGGCATGGCGACATCCTGCTACTGCCGGTTCTGGCCGGCTCGGTGAGGGAGTGCCTGGAAGCAGGCTCGCTCTCGGTCGAGCTCAAGGAGGCGGCGTCCGACGGCGAAGACGCGCTGAAGAAAGCGGTAGGGCCGGCCATTTTCATACGCCATTTCGATCAGCGGTTCCCGGTTCCGGCTACGGCGTGGACCCTTGTTCTCGGCTCCAAGGAGGCCGCCGCGGAACCGCTCAGTGTGGCAGCGAGGCGCGATCCGAAGGTTCTTGAGCGCTTGCGCCGGCACTTGGCCCGCTTCGAGGGTGAGGCGATTGCCCCGAAGACCCGTCTGCTTCGCAGGCTGATGGCGCCGGGGCCGTTTAGACTCGTGGCAAGCTCGACAACGGGCAGACGCTTCGCATACAGACGCTTTTTCGACATCAACGATCTGGTTGGGGTGAGGGTTGAAGAGGAAGGCGCGTTTGCGGCCACCCACTGCCTGGTTTTGGAACTTGCGGCCTCAGATAGGCTTGACGGACTGCGCGTGGATCACATAGACGGTCTGCGCGACCCGGAGAACTATCTGAGACGTTTACGGACGAGACTCGCCGAAGTTTCACCTCCCGCCGACGAAGAATTGCGGAAGGGCCATGGCGGGACTGCGGATGCACGGCCCTTTTATGTGGTGGTCGAGAAGATTCTGGCGCCGGGCGAGGAATTGCGCCCTGAATGGCCGGTGGACGGCACTACTGGGTACGATTTCCTTAACTCGGCTGAAAGGATATTCATTGATCCCGCAGGTCTCGCGCGGTTGGGGGGAGAGGGCATTCCCGCTGGTTCGGGGCTGGTTCCCCCCGGTTCGGGGCCGATTTCATTTGCGGATCTCGCTTACGCCGCCAAAAAGGAGGCCTTGGAGAACCTATTCGGCGGAGATGTGCGTTATCTCACCTCGCAATTGAGGAGCCTGGTGGATGGGGTTGAGGGCAGTTGTCCGATATCACCCACGGCTCTCGGGGAAGCACTGGTCGAAATCACCTGCTCTCTCCGAGTGTACCGGACCTACATCCGGGACCTCCCGCCAAACGAGCAAGATCTTGCCGTGCTGCGTCGTGCTGAAGCCGATGCCGAGGGGAGGAGTCCTCGCCGATTGACTCACGCGCTCGATTACGTACGACGACTGCTGTCTTTGGATCCCCAGTGCCCAGCCGTTCGAGAGAGGCCGGAGAAGGCTCTCGACTTTGTTTTGTCTTGGCAGCAACTGACAGGACCCGTTGCGGCCAAGGGCGTCGAAGACACGGCTTTCTACCGCGACGCGAGGCTCATCTCTCTCGACGAGGTGGGCAGCGATACTCTAGTTCCATGCCACGCGGTCGAGCGCCTTCATTCCCGCAATCACAAGATGAAGCAGCATTGGCCTGCAGGTCTAAATGCCACTTCCACACATGATTCGAAACGGAGTGAAGATGTGCGGTCGAGACTGGACGTGCTGACGGAGATTCCCGATGATTGGGCCGCCCACGTGGACTCGTGGAGGTCGTGGAATGCAGACAAGCGCACTCTGGTTAACGGCAGTCCGGTTCCCGATCCCGAGGAGGAGATGCTTGTCTATCAGACCTTGGTGGGATGTTGGCCCGTTGCGCCCAACGCAGCCGATGCTGACAACTTCCCCTTCGACCTCGGCGAGCTGACCGAGCGCGTCGAGTCATTTCTCACAAAGGCCCTGCGGGAGGCCAAGGTCCACTCAGGCTGGCGAAATCCCCACCGAGGATACGAAGACGGAATGTCTCGATTCATCGGCGCGATTATGCAAGACCGGATGAGCCCGTTCCTTGCCGACCTGCGTGATCTTTCCTGCAACGTAGCGTGGTTCGGCGCGTTGAATTCCGTCGGCCAAGTCCTGCTGAAAGTGGCCTCGCCCGGCGTCCCCGACTTCTACCAAGGCTCTGAACTCTGGGACCTAAGCCTCGTGGATCCGGACAACAGACGCCCGGTGGATTTCGAGCTGAGAGGAAGCATCCTCGAAGAGCTGCAAACCGGGATCGAGGCGGCGGCCGGCAGCAGGCCACGTTCGGCGGCGGCCGGCAAGGGGTCACGCTTAGCGGCGGCCGGCAAGGAGTCACGCTTAGCGGCGGCCGGCAAGGGGTCACGCTTAGCGGCGGCCGGCAAGGGGCCACGCCCGGCGACAGGAAGTCAGCTTCCCTCTCAGGACTTCCTTTCGCGTTGGAAGGACGGGCGCATCAAGTTCCTTGTGACGATGGCTGGCCTAAACTGCCGGCGGGCCGATCCCGACTTATTCCATCGAGGTGACTACCTTCCCCTCGACTGTCAAGGCTTCGCCGCAGGCCACATCGTGGCTGTTGCCCGGCGCCACGTGGGCCGCTGGGTTTTGGTGGCGATCCCGCGGCTGATGACTCGCCTCGTGGGCTTTCCCGCTTTGCCGACTGCCGATCCCGCAGTGTGGCGAAACACGTCGATCAGGATTCCGGATGACGCTCCCGACGAATGGCGGAACCTCCTGACCGGCCGGACCATCCGCTCCCGCTACGAGGAGGCGACCGGGCTTGTCCTCATTTCTGCCCGGGAGGCCTTTGCTGACTTGCCTTGGGTTTTACTCCATGCTTCCGAGCGGTGAAAAGGCCGTGGACGATGCAGAAGGACGCCTGAGGACCCTGGATATCGGATGGCCGCATCCATTGTTTGACGGATTCCGGCGAGTCCATCAGAAGCCGTCTGAGATCGAACAGATCCTCCGAGCTGCCGGCCTGCCAGCATCTGCTCCGTGATGTCTGTGGCAAGAACATGAGCCACGTGGGGGGGCGACGGCGAGTGCCGTATGACCCCCGCCGGTTGCGACATCGAGCGCCCGCCAAGTGGGATGTTCACCTACAAGTTCGACAATGCGCTGCAAGTCGGGTCCGGCGGCGTGGGTCGCGCTCTTGACGTAGCTCGCAGCAAACCGGCCGAAACGTTCCTGGGAAAGTCCCTTGCTGTTCACGGCCGCAGTGTAACCCAAGAAGGGATATGCGTCGGTTCGAGGCCGCCGCTCCTCCGCCTGCGTCCTTACCTCACACGCGCCGCTCACGTGCCTCGCCCGGAAGGCACCCGGCGAAACCCGATACTAAAGCGGGTTCTACAGCGAACCTTGTTTTCTTGCTTCGAGCGACGCCGCCTTTGGCCTGGTCCGCACCCAATGACGCATCTGAGCGAACATGGGAACGGGGTTTTCAGTCACCAGGTTCGGCCCTAAGACCAGAGCGTCTTGGTAGGCCTCGATGACCTGCTCCACCACTCGCTCCCAGGAATATCGCTCTGATCGCACAATGCCGGCAGCAGAGAGATCGTCGCGAAGATCAGCGTTTTGCATAAGTGACCAGAGCGCGGTGCCGAGGGCCCCCGCATCTCCCGGGGGGACCAGAACTCCAGCGGCGCCTTCTGCCAGCACGGCGCGGTATCCTGGGATATCCGAGGCCGCAACGGGGATACCTGCTGCGAGAGCCTCTGTCAAGACGATGCCGAAGCTCTCGCCCCCAAGGGAGGGAGCACAGAGAACCTCCGCTCTGCGCATCTGTTCCAGCTTCTCGTCCAGCGGCACGCGCCCCAGCGCTTCCACTCCGTCCAGGTTCCCGGGATTTGCATGCTTGGAATGGAGGAGCGCCCGGACCTCATCCCAGCTTGGTCCCGCCAATACCAATGACGCCTCAGGCATCCTCTGCCGCAATTCTGCGAAAGCCTCTAGCAGCACGGCAAGACCCTTGCGGGGTTCCGCGCGCCCTATGAAAAGGATGCGACCGCTGGTCTTATCTGCGGACCGGGCCCTCTTATACGTCCCTATGTCGATGCCATTGGGGATGACCCTGTACTCCCCTGGGAAATGACTAACCACGCACTCCCGCGCTGCATCGGACACGGCGATCCTTACCGTGATGGAGGCGATGATCCTCTCTGCCAGCGGCCTCCAGCGCTGGTAAAAACCGGACGCTTCACCCGCCGCGTGAAATGTGCCCACCACCGGGACCCTCGACATCATCGTGGCCGCTGCCCCGACTGCCGGAAGAGTTGGCTCATGCACATGAACGACGTCGAAGTCATGGCGGGAAAGGATGCGTTCCATCTTTGAGAGCATCAGAGGCCATACGTTGACATGCGCAACCGAGCCGTTGGCCTTGAACGGGAACGCTCGTCCCGCCTCTATGAAGTTTCTTGGCAGGGGGGCTTGCTTTGCCGATTGATTGCCCGTCGGAGCTATCACCCAAGCCTCGTATCCTCGATTCTCCAGATGTTCCACCAGGCTTGTGATGTGATTGTTGACGCCCCCCGGAGCGGCAGTCCAACCATAAGGTGAAACAACGCCTATCCGCACGCGACTCCTCCCCATTCGGTGAGAGAAGCCGGTTCCGTCCTGGCAACTCGGCTCCTGGCCAGTCTCTGTCTTCCCTTTTGCGAGGATACCAAAACGGCTAGGTGAGAACGCGATGCCTGAAGCCGTTGATGCCCGTCCAAAGGAAAAGGGCGCAAAACGCCACCATTACCGGATATATCACATATAAAGGCATGTGGGTTGAACCTGTCAATGCAGCCCGGAATCCCTCGGTCACATAGATCAGGGGGTTGAACAGCACAATGGTCTGAAGCCACGACCAGCCCAGCACCTTCACCGGCGCGAGTGCCGTCCATGCATAATAGGTATCGCCTAGGAAAGTCATCGGAAGAATGATCACTCCAAAGAGGATAGGCACCTGCCTCGTCTCGAAGCGGGTGCCAAAAGTGAGTCCTAAGGCGGCGCACATGATCGAGGCGAGCGGCAACATCGTCAAAAGCACCGCCCAGTGCACGGTCAGACTCAGGCTCACCTGGGGCACATGCACAACCGCGGCGATAGGGAAGACGATTGCGGCTGCGATGAGTCCCTGGATGGCGCCCGCTACCACCTTGCCCACTGCCACCGTCCAAACCGGCAGGGGAGCCAAAACTCGGTCCTCTATCTCTTTCGTGTAGCCGAATTCTTGGACCATGGGCAGGGCGACCGCCTGTATGCCCTGGAACATGATGGAAAGCCCTACCACCCCGGCAACCAACACGGCTGCGAACTGGGCCTCGGCCCTTCCCCCTCCTCCGACGGACTCGCCGATTTTCGGAAACACGTATAGGAACACGAACACGAGGAGAAACGGCTGGAGCACGGTGCGGGGGATGAAGATATTCAGTGTCTTGCGCAAGACGACGAGGTCGCGTAAGAGGAGAGCCTTGAAAGCCGTCCAGCTCGCCCTTGCCGAGGAGCGGGGAGGACTCGGAGCGACGCGCGCCTCCGTTCGACCGGCGTGGGTATCCAGCTCGTCCATTAGTCTCGCAGCTCTCTGCCGGTGAGATTGATGAAGACCGTCTCCAAGCTGGGCTCCACCACGGAGAGGTCCGTTACCGTGATGCCTTGATCATCCGCGATGGCCACCACCTGCGGCAATACTCCCGACACTCCGCCGACGTGAAGATGAATCTTCCCGCCGACCATTTGGCTTCTCATCGCTCCAGTCACGCCCTGTTCGAGGTGTTGGGCAAGGCCGGTGGCGTCGCCGGCAGTCGTGACGATAACGACGGTATCCGCGCCGACCGAAGCCTTGAGGGCTCTTGGGGTGTTCATGGCTAGGATGCGCCCCCGGTCCATAATGGCCACCCGGTCGCAGTGTTGGTCTGCCTCTTCCATGTTGTGCGTGCTGAGAAAGATCGTTGGCCCTCGATCACGCAGTTCGCCCAAGATGTCCCACAGCGCTATCCGGCTCTGGGGGTCGAGACCGGCAGTCGGCTCATCGAGAAAGAGCACGGATGGCCCATGCATGATGGCACGGGCGGCCATGAGCCTCTGGGCCATGCCCCCGGAAAGTGCAGCCACGGGCATGTTGGCCCTATCTGCAAGCCGGAACTGCTCGAGCAGGTAATCAGCTGCCGCACGCGCTCTCTTGGTTCCCATGCCGAAGAACAGCCCATGGAAGTAAAGATTCTCTCGAACCGTGAGAGACCGATCCAAGGTATTGGTTTGGGGGACGACACCGATCAATTGCTTGGCCATCGCCGGATGGGCAACGACATCGATGCCGGCGACGAGTGCCCTACCGCCGGTTGGAATGACTCTGGTGGTCAGCATGCCTGCAGTAGTGGTCTTGCCGGCGCCGTTAGGACCGAGGAGCCCAAAGACCTCCCCGGGAAAGACGGAGAGATCCAGCCGGTCCACCGCAAGGATCCCGCCCGGGTATTGCTTGGAAAGCTGTTGGCAACAGATCACGCTTTGCGGATCTGCCACGTGCGGCTCCTCCGGGTCAGAACTGCAAATCTATGGGAGCGCTTTCTCGAACCCGGCCACGGTTTCCCAGGGAGTCACGCTCAGGCGAGGCCATGCATAGACGTTATCAAGACTCAATGCCGTCCCCGGCGTCACCGTGACACACGCCAAGTAACCAGAGGCCCGTGCCGCGGCAATCACGCCGCTGTCATATTTCCCACCCGGGTAGGCAAGGAAACGAACTTTCACGCCGAGATGCTGCTGGATATCCGCGCGGCTCATCGTGAGCTCGTCAGAGAGTCTGGTACTGTCGAGGGCCCTGAGATCCACCTCGTGAACCGTGTGCGATTCTATTCGCATGCCGGCTTTACTCATACTCGCCAGTTGTTCCCAGGTCATATGTCCTTTCCTGCCCACGTAGCCGGTAGGGATGAAGAACGTGGCGGTCAGCTTCTTTGCGAGCAAGATGGGAAAGGCCACGGTGTAGTTGTCCAATCCTCCGTCGTCGAAGGTGATGATTACGGGCTTGGCCGGTAGCTTCACAAGGCCGGTCAGCGCCTGATAGGCCTGATCCAGCGTGATGGTGCGATAGCCGGCGTTGAGGAGGTAGTTCATCTCTCCCTCAAATGTCGCCGGAAGGATGGTGAGTCGCCGGCCCCAGCGGCCCTGAACCGGGGCTAGATCGACGAAGTGGTAGGCCAGGATCGGGACCTGTATGGAAGTCATCGCACCAGGCGATGGCGCGCGGCCGATGACGATGGTGGAACTCGGACCGGTTACTCCCTTCGCCGTGGTAACGGGGGACGCAGATACTTCGTGTTTCGGCCTTGCGCAGGAACCGTTCAGTATTGGGAGTGCTGTTAGCAGGAGAGCTGCGGCGACAACGGCGGGCACGAGTAATGGCCTCGATGACTGGAGAATTCGCCGCCTCAAGCGTGCGGCTGTGCCGCGCCCTCCCATCACCCGTGCGCCATCACCGCGGCGGAAGGTCATGACATATGCCGGTGAGAGTGGCAAAACGCCTCCCTGAATCGAGGTGGTGGTGAGCAGCTAGGCGCAGGTTTCCTGCCTGACTCATTGGTACCCCGCTGCGCGCTTGGTCATGCTCAACAGAATGCGGGGGAATGGTCTCCCGAAAACCGGGTATGTTATAGCTGCCAGAAAGGAGAAACGATCCATGGCACCAGACCCCGAGGACGAGAGTAGACCCGCAGAGCAGCGAAGGGATCCCGCGGCACCCAGCACCGATCGAACCTCAGGTAGCAGGGGCAGGGTCGGTGGGGGACCTGGATCCAGTCCTCGCCCACGCAGTGGGCCTCAAGGCGGACAGCGTGGCGGGGTGGGCGGTGGCCCTCCAGGCGGCGGTCCGATGCACGACGATGAACGGCACAGTCACAATCGCCGAAGGATATGGTACGCGGTCGGGTACATTCTGTTTGCGCTTATCCTTATCTACATATTCCAGCAGTTCGTTATAGGTCCCATCGCGACTCCGGCGAAACAGCTCGACTACAGCGAGTTCAAAACGGATATCGCGGCCGGCCTCATAGAGACAGCAATCATCGGGCCCAATCAGATCACGGGGACCATGAAGAGCACCGACCCCAAGGTCACCACGGCCGTCGACTACAAGACCAACGTCCCCATCGGCGCCGATACCACGCTTGTCCCGGAGCTGCAGGCAGCCGGAGTCAAATACTCGTTCACTGGAGCGTCGAGTCCAATCGGGAGCATTCTTCTCTACTTCATTCCTCTCGTTCTGATAGGTGTCTTCTGGTACTACATCTACCGGCGGTCGCTCGGCGGCGCGGCTCGCGGCGGAGGCATTTTCGGGGTGGGAAGGAGCAAGGCCGTTCAGGTGACACCGGAGCAGGTCGGCGTCACATTCAAAGACGTCGGTGGTGCGGACGAAGCCATTGCCGAACTGCGGGAGATCATCCAGTTCCTGAAAACACCGGAGCAGTTCGCCAAACTTGGGGGACGCATACCCAAGGGAGTTCTCCTGGTTGGACCGCCGGGCACGGGCAAGACGCTACTGGCCAAGGCGACGGCCGGTGAGGCGGAGGTGACTTTCTTCGAGAGCAGCGGCTCCGAATTCGTCGAGATGTTCGTGGGGGTTGGAGCGGCCAGAGTGCGAGACCTGTTCGAGCAGGCCCGCAAGGTGGCACCGGCAATAGTCTTTATTGATGAGCTCGATGCGATTGGACAACGCCGGGGGGCGGGGCTGGTCGTCGGTGGCGGGAACGACGAGAGGGAACAGACCTTGAACCAACTGCTGGCCGAAATCGATGGTTTCAATACCGACATCACGCGGCCCGTTATCATCATGGCTGCCACCAACCGTCCGGAGGTGCTGGATCCGGCCCTGCTTCGTGCCGGGCGTTTCGACCGCCAGGTCGAAGTGGGCAACCCGGACCTTATTGGACGGGTGCAGATCCTCAAAATCCACAGCAAGGGCATCAAGCTGGCCGCAGACTTCGACTTGCAGCGCGCCGCCCGCATCACCCCGGGCTTCAGCGGCGCCGACCTGGCCAACGCCATGAACGAAGCCGCCCTTCTGGCCGCCCGGCGCCACGCCCACGCGGTTACCATCAAGGACTTCGAGGCTGCGATGGAGCGGGTAATCGCCGGTCTCGAGCGCAAGAGCCGGGTCATGAACGAGCTCGAGCGCACCACGGTGGCCTACCATGAATCGGGCCATGCTCTCGTGTCCCAACTGGTTCCTCACGCGGAGCCTGTGGCCAAGGTCAGCATCATTCCCCGCGGGCGCGGCGCGCTGGGTTATACGCTGCAAATGCCTACTGAGGACAGGTACCTCTTGACGGAGGAGGAACTGATCGACCGTGTGGCCGTGATGCTGGGAGGCCGGGCGGCGGAGACAACGATCTTCGGAACGATCAGCACCGGCGCGAGCGACGACATCGAGAAGGCGACGGAGTTGGTGCGAAGGATGATCACTGAGTTCGGCATGAGCGACAAGCTCGGCTCTGTTCGCTATGCCGGCCAGCAACTCCAGTATCTCGGCGGCGCCACCCAGGACAGTAGTCAGCTCAGCCCGCACACCCGCGAGATCATCGACAGTGAGGTCCAGAAGATCGTTACAGAGCAGTACGAGAGGGCCCAAGTGCTCCTGCGCGGGCATAGGTCTGCCCTTGAAAACTTGGCTGGGCAGCTGCTAAAGCAAGAAACGCTCGATGGAAGCGCGGTGGGGGAGGCCCTTAAGGTCGAGGAAGAGGCCGCGTCCGAGAAGGCGGGGGCGGCGTCCGTCAGGGAAAAAGACTAGGAGGGATGATGCTTGTTCGTGATCGCATGTCCAGGAATCCCATCACTACGTATCCCGCGGCGAGCGTGCCCGATGCGTTGCAGGTAATGCGGGGCAGCAAGGTTCGCCAACTTCCTGTGCTCAACGACAAAGGGCAACTGGTGGGGATCGTGTCCCTGGAGGATCTCTTGAAGGTCTCCCCATCTCCGGCGACTTCGCTGAGCGTATACGAGCTGAACTACCTGCTGGACAAGCTGAAGGTTGAAGAGGTGATGACGCGCGATGTCATCACCGTCACCGAGGACATGGCCCTGGAAGAGGCCGGCCGGATCATGGCCGACAACAAGATCAGCGGGGTTCCTGTGATGCGCGGCGACGAACTCGTTGGGATCATCACGGAGTCGCATCTCTTCAACGCCCTGGGGGAATTGTT
>JAMDEO010000073.1 GCA_023483915.1 Actinomycetota bacterium | reverse complement strand
CCTGTGGCCCAGATGCGAAACTGCGTCCCCCGCTTCGAGTTGACCCTGTAGCCTACAGAGATGATGGACTTGGGTCGAACGGACGGGATATGGCGATCGATCAATTCATTCCATCCACTCCGGCAGTCGGATGAGATTCGCGCGCCTCACGCGATGCTCAGTTCACGGACCCTGCGGAAGCTACGACGGGGCCCTCTACGTGATGGTGGTAGCGAGTCTCATCACAGCATGAAGCGCAGTCGCTCGTTCGCCTTGATCAGAAAGAAAGACCCAATGACCGAGGAAGAGGCAACCAACAGGGCCATGGCGGTTCCGCTGAGGTCGGCTATCCGCACGTACAGGACTATGAACCAAACATGGACAAAGTAGATTCCGTTCGCGAACAAAGCCAGATCTTTGGTGAACCCCTCGATCTCGAGCTTGAGAAACAGCATAAGGATGGCCGGGCAGACGAGTATGAGTGAGGCGAAATACTCAAACCCTCCCTCCTTACCCGGATGCACACGATAGCCGTATGACTCTGCGAGAAGCAAAGCGAGCCCTAGAGCCACAATAAATGCCAGAGCCGTCAACGGTATGCGCCGGTGCAGTCGATACTTGTTGGTGAGGTATCCGACGTATACGAACGGGAAGCCGAAGAAGAGGAAGTTTCTGTGCAACGGGCTGTAGTTGAAGAGCTCGTCGACTCTCGTATTGCCAAACCAGTGGTAGGCGCCGGCATACTGAATGGCGATTCCGATCGCGCAAAGAACCAGGGCGGTCAATAGTGAGATCCACGGGCGAACGTTTCTGAAGACGAAAACGAGCAATACCGCTCCGATCAAACACGGCAAGTACCAGAGGTGGAAGTAGCCGAAAAACAATATCGACGCCAGATGGCCCACGTTTCGAATCGTCAGAGGTTCCGGTTTGAACCACATGTATATGTAGAACGCCATCCAAAACACATAGAGATACGCCAGCCTCTTGAGCCACGCGAAATGGCGCCCGCTCGAAAGTGCCGGGTAGAGGAAGAAGCCGTTGATCAGCAGGAATATGGGGACCGCGACACGGAAGAGCCCGTCGGAAGTGAGGTAGTAACCAAGTGCAGAGTACCCGGCAAGGAAAGCTGCGTGCTGAGCCACAACCGATAGGGCGAGCCCGACTTTCAGCCCGTCCAGGGCGAGATTGCGATTCAAGAGGCTTGCCCGATCATCATTTGGCGTGTGGTCATCGAGTCTCAGTCTAGCGCCGACGCGCCACTACCCTTCCGGTCTGCTTGGTCCTACGTCAACTCCGGAGCAGGGGTGGTTGCCATTCGGCGCCTCGCAGATGTGGGCTGTGGCCGTTCGGGAGGCGCCGCTTGCCTGCCGGCTCCAACTACTCCCTAACCACCTGCCGCCAGTGCGGCTTTGAGCTGCTCAAGTGTCTTGCCGAGCGCCTCGATATCCTTGGCAAACGCGCTGAGGTCGCCCGCCCGTAGCGCCGCTTGGGCTGCGGCATATTGCGAGTTGGCCTGAGCAACCAAGTTTGTGACGGTGGACGACACGCCTGAGGTAGGGGGTGTCGTCGTGGGTGTCGAGGTGCCGCCGGGCCCAGACTGAGTACCCGGCGGAGCCGTCCCCCCGAATATCGCCGTCAGCGCTTCGCCCAGGGTCGCCGCCATGACCACGTTCTGCTGCTGGCCGGAGGGCAGATTGGGGTTGGCCGACGGAGAGCGGTAGAAGACGATGATGCGCTGGATCTGGGGCAGTTGTGTTTGGGAGGATTGTAGGTAGAGCGGCTGCACGTAAAGAAGCGAGTTGCCGATCGGCACTGTGAGCAGGTTGCCGAAGATGACGCTCGATCCTTCTTGGCCCCACAGAGTGCGCTGGGACGAGATGGTTGGGTCCTGGTTTATGGCGGCCTCGACTTGTGCCGGTCCGTAGACGCTCAAACTGGATGGGAACTCAAAGCTCACCGCCTTGCCATAGCTAGGCGGATCGTACGGCGCCGCAAACCAGGCGATCATGTTGCTGCGGCCGTTGGGCACAAAAGGCAGGATCAGAACGAACTCCTCGCGCGTCTGCCCGGGGAGACGCATGATCATGTAGTAGGGGGTGAGGGAGGTCGCTGTCTCGGAAACCGACACATTGCTCGGTATCTCCCACTGGTCCCCCTTGTTATACAGGAGGCTGGGGTCGGTCACGTGGTAGGTGGCAAACATGCGGGCCTGCCTCGTAAAGAAGTCCTCCGGGTAACGCACGTGGGCTTGCAGGCTCGCGGGCATGTCGGCCGCGGACTTGAACATGCCGGGAAAGATCTTCTGGTAAGTGCGGATGATGGGGTCGCTGGGGTCGAACACGTAGAAGCCCATGGCGCCGTTATAGGCATCGAGGACCACCTTCACCGAGTTGCGGATGTAATTCAGCGCACCCTCGGGCTGCGAGTAGGGGTAACGATTGGTCGTCGTGTAGGCGTCGGCGATCCAGTAGAGCTTGCCGTCGGCGATCACCATGTAGGGGTTGGCGTCGAAGGTAAGGAATGGCGCGGCCGCGGACAGTCGCGCCTTGATGGCGTTGTTGAGAATGACCCGGCTATCCCCGGTGATCGCCGAGGAAGTGAAGAACTTGATGTCACCAAAGCGCAGCGCCAGCGCGAGCTGGTTTAGGAAGGAACCCACCGGGATGCCGCCGCTCCCGGTGTAAGTGGTGTAGACATCGCCACCCGGCCCGGGATAGTCGAACTCCTGCTCCTTGGTCTTGACGAGCACATAGTTGGTCCCGGAGAGCCCATAGTAGATGCGGGGCTCGGTGATGGCGAGGGCCGAGTCCGAAGACTGGACCGGCACGTCTTGGACAAGGAAATCAGGAGACCCGCCCGAGGCCACCTGATTTACCGCCGAGACAGTGACCCCATAGCCGTGCGTGTAGGTGATGTGCTGGTTCACCCAGGTCTGGGCCTGCGGCGGCAAACCAGAGATGCGCAGCTCGCGCGGGGCGAGCATGGTCTGGGTGTAGACGTTGTTCACCAAGTAGCGATCGACACTTACGCTTTGGAACGAGTAGTAGGGACGCAGTTCTTGCAGCTGGCTGTAGCTCGGGAGCAGCACCTCCGGATCCCAGAGGCGGATATTGCTTATGGTCACGTCGTTTGCCTCTAGCTGGGCGGCGGAGAGATCACCTTGTAGGGAGTACGGAGTCTCAGTTACGGTCGTTAGGCCATAGGCTGAACGGGTGGCGGCAATGTTGCTGGCGATATAGGGAGTCTCCTTCGAGAGTTGGTTCGGGTTGACACTGAGGCCCTGCCAGGCCGCCGGCACGATGGCGAGAAAGACGATCAGAGCGGCCACCCATACCCCAATGGCGATCGGGGGCCACAGGGTGCGCCGGGGGCGCACGGCGTTGTAGATAAGGGCAACACCCAAAAGCGCGGCCAGTCCCATGAGGCCTCGGATGATGGGCAGGCGCACGTTCACATCGGTGAAGCCGGCGCCAAATACGACCCCCGAAGTTGAGTAGAGAAGGTTCCAGGCCTTGAGCAGGAAACCCGCTGCGGCAATGATGAAGATAGCGCCAAGAAGCGCGGAGACGTGGGCCACCAGGCTCCTATCTACGTGCAGGTTCGCCAACTCGAGCGTGCGCCTCGCCACCTGGGCCGGCTCGGGGCGATCGGGCGGCGCATGGGGCTTACGCGCCTCGCCCTCGGGCGTCTGCAATCCGCCGAGCGCCAGCCGCGAGAGGATCGAGACGATAGCGGCGACGATAAGCGTGGCGAAGAGGAAGTTGTAGAGGTACTGCCAGGCAGGCAGGGAGAAGACGTAGAACGACAGGTCATGATGGAATATGGGGTCCCGGGTTCCGAAGGGGACCGCGTTCAGCGCCTTGGCGAAAGTGAGCCACGAACCGGCGGTTAAGAAGCCAACTATCACGGCCCCGACCAGCGAGAGCCCCAGTCCAACCCGCCGGACAAGTCGCACTGTTGTCGGATGCAGTACCTCGATGACATCGACACCTCGGATGGGACGGTGTCTGGGCGCGAAGCGGCAGGCGATCTCGATGTTGCCGTACACGAGGGCAAAGAAGACCACGGCAAGGCTCGGCCCGACAATGGCTCCAGTGGTGATCCGCGTCCAGAAAACGGTGCGCAGGGCTACTTCGCCGAACCAGAGCCAATCAACGTAGTAGCGCAGCAGGACGACCAGCGCGGCCACCAAGACTACGACCACTGCAAGCGAGATGCCAACAATGCGAACGCGATGATGGCGACTGGATCTACGTCTCTGTGCTTTCCGGGGAGGATGAGACTCTTCGCTATCCATAGAAGGGCAGTATACAGGCGCAAGACTCAGGCGCGACGCTGGCGAGGGGCTCGATGACGTATCGCGGTTTCTGGAACACAGTCCGCCGGGGGTCACTACTACGCATCTGGGGCGACTCGAGGGTCAGGAAGACCACGGCTGGGGACCGGTGGCCGAAGCGATCAGGCTCTAGTCTGGCGTCACCAGGCAGAGGCGCCCCTAGCCTTTGTGGCAGAGGTAGTCTGTGAGATAGCAGTCCCGGGCATGCGTTTCTTCGACCACGAAGCCCGCGCGGGCAAGCATCTCTCTCATGGCCCAGTCAAACGTGCTGAACTCCTGGCTGATATGGCGCGTGATTGAATCGTGATGTTCTTCCGGCAGCCCACCGAACAGCTGATGGACGTAGGACCCGGGATCGTCCGCCATATGGTCGGGAAAGACGAGGTCCGAAAGGTAGAGGCGCGCCTGAGGACGCATCAGTCTGGATAGACGGATGAGAGCCACCTGCTTCCAGGCGTCGGGGAGGTGATGAAGGGCAAGCTGGCTCACGACGCCGGCAACCGGTTCTCCCTCATGTGTGTAGGTAAGAAAACCGGCCTCCTGGAACCTTACGTTCTCGATGCCCAATTGCTGCGCTCGGTTGGAGGCGTAGGTGAGCATGGCGGGCGAAATATCAAGCGCAATCGCCAGGCGGCACCGGCGAGCAGCGGCGCGCGCAAAAGCTCCGGTACCGGTTCCCACCTCGAGCACAACGTCGTAGGGACCGAGCCCAAGGAAGTCGAGAATGCGGTCGGCTTCCGCGCCCACGTCTCGGATGGCCGCCATGTGTTTATCGTAGTGGCGTACCTTCTCGAGGCTGGCGTAGTCCGTGCCCCTTTGCACCCTCTCATCCCATTGCCATGTCGGCGTCGTCACCGTCGCTCCCTTTCGTCGTTGCGATTTCCGACGAGTATAGCCGCGGACGCGGTAAATGCCGGCCCCCCCAGGTTATCCCTCTCATGGAGCGCCAAGGGAGGGAGGATTGGGATCGGTGGCGGAGGCGATCGGACTCTAGGTGATCGGGCTGTCCCGTGGGGTCAAGATCTTGGCGTGTCACCGGGCCATGACGTCGTGCACGCGGTAGTCCTTCAGCGCCTGGGCTTCGTGCAGGCCTTCTCTTCTGCCGCCGAGGGTATCCCGGGTGGCAGCGTGAGTTACGTTGAGACGCGCTTTGAATCTTCGCCACATAGATTGGTCGTTCAACTGACACTTCCTTTCCTTTGACCTGCCGCGCACGAGCGCTCCATTTGTGCCCCTGGAAGGCCCTGTGCCTTCCGGGGCTCGACCGATGTCTTCCCACTTTGGGGGGGGGGCCTTCGCGCCCGGCTAGAAATGGACGGCCCCGAGGTACCGTTTTGCCCGGGGCCGTTTGCTTTCCTGGCCCATGATGAGGGAAGTCAATCCCCCCGCCCCAAGGAGAAAGGGTCGGCGCGGCCCGGCAGGACCCGGAGGCGTTCGGGCTGCTAGGATGCACGGGGCAAGGTGTGGACAACCGGAGGGCACTTGAGTTGAAGATCGAGCAGAACGGGGCTGAGTCCGCTGAGCTTTCCGCCAACGGCAGCTTCGTCGTCATACACATCCCGGTCCAAGTGATAGACGAAGTCCCGAAAGGCGGGGCCACTCTACGCTACGGCGTCGGCTCATTTGTCGGCCGGCCAGCGAAGCTTCTTGTGAGAAGCGACGGTTCGGCGAGAGCCAGCTTCCGCATCCCTAAAGAGATCTTCCGTGCCCGGCAGCGCCTTCATCTGGAAGTCCTGACGACCGACGACGAGGGCCGAGAGAACATCGTTTGGGCCAAGCGCTACGAAGCCGCGTGGCTGGGGAGCGTTCCTCACCTTGCGCCGATGGCCGACAATTTGGGCGAGCCCCCCGAGATCGTGGAGTAGCGCCCCCGGACTCAGGGTCAACGTTCGCCGTCCTTTCCCTCCTTTCTTGGTGACAGCGGAAGAGGGCATATTGGGGGAGGCTCAGAAGGACCGCCTCCTCTTCCTCGTCACCGCTCGCTGGCCGTGACCGCCACCTACCCGCGACGGCTGGAAGGACCGGGAGATTTGAGCTGGAGGCGAGTGGCGGAGGCCCTCGGTATTCCAAGTCTTCTCGCCATAGAGAGCGAGCGGAGCCATCCATGATTCCGAGCAAACGCGCCCTGGCGGTACATAGCGGACCTGACCTACGGAATTCCCACCTTGTGTCGGGCATTCAATTTGCCCCGGGGGCACTCCTGCATTCCCTCGCCGTAGTTTCGCGAAGGGCTTTGCCGCGACCTTTGGTGACCTGGATAGAGACGGCAGAGCCGAGCTTTCTCAGCGGCTCAGTTCTGCGAGGCTTGCCTGAAGTTGCGCGAACAGATTGTCGGCAGTGTTGAATTGTTGGCCGAGAGTGTCACTTACCCCGTTCGCCGCGGGACCGCCGCCGGCCATGACTCCGCCGCTGGCCGCTATTGCCTTTTTGATCGCGTCCAGCGTGCCACTGTAGGTCATAACCGCGGTTGTGAACTCCTCATGAAGAGCTTGAAAGCGGGGGGGAACCTTCAAGGCCCTTAGTGCCGCGAGCTGCTTGGAATAGCGATCGCTGATGGGCTGCCATTGCTGGAGCCACGCTCGAAAAGCTGACCCATCCGAGGCACGATCCAAAGCTCCCTGCACAAAAGCCAGCGTGTCGGCCCTGAGCGTGCCGAATTCCGAAACCTGCTCGGTCATCTTCGCCAGGTACTCTTTCTCGCTGGTCGATAAGCCGCCACCGCAACCGGCGACCAAGACAAGGACCCCCACCGCCAAAAAGGCGAGCACGAGTGGCATCCGCTTTCTCAGCGCGTCACCTTCCTGAGCGGGGGCGGGAGTGTGAGTAGTTCATCCCTGCGGCTTTCCGAATACAGCTCGATCGATCATCGTGAGCGCCAAGAATAACAGGCGGCGTGACTTGCGATGCGAGTATGACCTGACCCCTGAATCCGTCAACCCATAGGTTATGGTTTCGGGCCCGCAAAGGAGAAAGCAGCCTTGGTGCCGGGGGCACCTGGTATTCTCGTGCCGATTAAGAATCGTGCACGGTGGTGAATGAGGGCAAGATCGCCGAAGGAGACACTCGTGATAGCTCAGAGTGCCGCAACCGTTGAGGCAAAAGAAATCAAGAAATTCCCCTATAAGGGGAAGGACTATGACGTGACCGGGGTTACTATAAGGTGGCTGTCCAAAGTCGGAGATAGCGCGAGCGGACCCGACTACGGGCTACGGTACTTCACCGTCGCTCCTGGCGGAACCATTCCGATCCACAATCATTTCTATGTGCAGACGATGTACATCATTGCCGGTGAATTGATCGTCTATTCGTATGACGGGGATACAGATGAAGTGGCGGAGGAGAAGAGGGTGGAGGTCGGCGACTCTGTCTTTGTGGCCAGCATGGAGCCTCATGGAATGACCAACCCCAGCGATAGCGACGAAGCTGCCTTCCTATGCTGTATCTGTAACATGTACGAAAATCGATAAGCTGCCGACCTACCGCTGAGAGCGGGGGCAGCACGGGGGTCAAGCGGGGCAGGCGGCACTACCGGCATCACCACGGAGACGACGTTTGCGCCCGGTTCTGCGTTGCTCGGGGTATCCTTCCTGCGAACATCTCTCGGTGACGATCCATGGCGATGTTGTATCTGAGCTCCGCGTCACAGTATTCGCGCATTCTTTGAGCTTTTTCCTCGGCCGTCCCCGCCTCGTTTAGAAGGTGCCGGGCTTCATTCAGGTTTCGTAGAAGACCAAGCTCCTGGGGGGCGCAACCGCACATGGTGAGTACCCGAGCCGCGAGCCGAATCTGCTCGGGCATACGGAAGAACGGATCAGGCGGCAACGGCCGGCCCTTACCGGGGAGATTGTCAAGAGCCCCCTCCGACTCCGCTTGCATGATTCGCTGCTCGGCCAGTTTATCCATCCAGTCCATCATCTATCTCCCAACGTGAAAAGATGCGCCCACTCACTTCCGATCTGGCCGGAGACAGGAGGAACCGTCTTGATTTTGTGTTGCCCTCAGGATACAAGGGAGCCACCGACTACGTCGAGGTTCGAGCGAATCCGCCTTCGAGTCAAGTCTAAGTACCGGACAATATTGTGTCTTAAGGAGGAGGTAGACAAAGATGCTGCCAGGGTTGCCATTTGCCAACATCGCTCACTTGGGATGGGCTGTAAGGGAGCTTTGGATCGTGCCTCGGAT
>JAMDEO010000173.1:7668-8635 GCA_023483915.1 Actinomycetota bacterium | reverse complement strand
CGGTAGCCCCCCTTGAGTCCGAAGCTGAAGATCAGCGTGGTGATCCCTCGGAGGTTGAAAAGGTAGTCGACGATGAAGAAGTCGGCCAAGATCAGCCCCGTCACGCGCGAGACGTCAGCCCTCAGATACCTGGTCACGTTCGGCAGGACTTGTGTGAGGTAGATCCGCCGGCGCGCCGCACCTCGGGCTCGGGCCACGGTCACGAAGGGCTCGGTCACGATCTGGTAGGTGCGGGTCGATACCGTGCGCACGAGGTAGACCATCGGCACCAGGGACAGCACTAAGAGCGGCAGCAGTATTGCCGGCCGACTGCTGTCGATGCTGGCCACGCGGGCCAGTCGGTGTCCTGTGGACTTGTAGAACGCCACCACCACTATCTGCAGTAGGAGCGCGAGGACGAAATCGGGCACTGCTCCGGTGAGCGTCACGGCGTCCTTCAACCTATCGTGACGGCCCGCCGTGAGCCAGATGCCTAATGCCGGCCCCATGGCGACCGCGAGCAAGCCGGCGACGACCATGTACAGGAAGGAGTTCACGATCCTCGTGTCCAGCCCCGCGAACAACGAGCGTTCGTCCCAGAACCCGTAGACGAAGCTGGTGCCATCGGCCACTCCCCGCACGTACGCGACGACATCCGTGAACACCGCCGACGGACGGAAGACGACGGCGTCCTGCTCCACGAAGAGGACGTCCGGCCACGCCGCCAGCACGAGGATGGCGACCAGGAGACAGGCCAGCGCGACCACCTTCCGCATCATTCGGGATTCCTCTCGTCCGCGGCTCTGGCGAGGAGGATAGCGGGCAGGCTGGGCGGGGGCAAAGCCTCCGACGCCGGCAAGGCCGTGAGGATGGCGCCGTGCCCTCTGTCGTGCCCTCGATGCGGACGCGGTCCAGACCTGCTTGCGGTGGCCGCCCTGGTCCTCAGGCCCGCGCCGAGACTCCCTTGGCGCTGGTACAATACGCACCC
>JAMDEO010000173.1:0-7658 GCA_023483915.1 Actinomycetota bacterium | reverse complement strand
CCACCGGCGGACGCGGCGTGGGGCTCGGGGCCGGTGGTACAATCCTGGGCGCGCCCTCGTAGCTCAGGGGATAGAGCAGAGGTTTCCTAAACCTCGTGCACAGGTTCGATTCCTGTCGGGGGCACTACTAGCACTGAAGTGCCTGCATTTGGCCGGTAGCGGATGGCCTCTCGGCAGCCCCGATGTGGCCCGAAGACGGGCCTGTACCCCTACGCCGGTGACACACGGTTGTGCTGTTCCGGTGATACGCGGTGTGACACGGGGAGATATCCAGTGGACGAAGGGCGGCTTCTTCTTCCGTAGGAGCATTGCTTCCCAAGGCAGCAGGTGGCGGAGGTTGAGCATTTCTCCCGCCCTCTTCTCGGTCGCTATCGATACGGAGTATGACGGCCGAGTGGCGGCGACCAGCGTTATCGGGGAGGCGCTTCTCACCCGCTGCGGCGACCCATCGCCCGCCCATTCTTGTGGCTTGGGGCGTCTGGTACCATTGAAGAAACGCGTGCATGCTGAGGAATGTCCATCGTGAACAAGGCAACAGCCAGTCGGGACCAGCTGATCCTCGAAGAGGTGTTGCGAACCGGGAGCGTCTCGGTCGAGGAGCTGGCGACCTCGCTGGTGGTCTCTTCGGCGACGATCCGCCGCGACTTGACCGATCTCGAGCAGCAGGGATTGTTGCGGCGCGTCCGTGGCGGCGCCGTTCCGATCGAGTCGATACATAGCGACTTGTTTCTCCAGGACTCCTTGTTCAAGGAGGCCATGCGGGAACATCAGGCGGAGAAACGGCGCATCGCTCTGGCTGCCGCCGAGTTGGTGCAGGATGGTGACACGATCGCGCTCGCCTCGAGCACCACGGTCGCACTGTTGGCGCGCAGCCTCAGGCATCGGAAGAAGATCTCGGTGGTTACCAACAACATGAATGTGGCTCTCGAGCTCAGTCAGCGGAAGGGAATCTCGGTGCTGGTAGCCGGCGGATATCTCCGGGGCAACCGGTTCTCAATTGTGGGCCCCGCCACCCTTGACACTATCCGCTCCATCAAAGTGGACAAGGCCTTTTTCGGAATGAGCGGTATCGACCCGGTGCGTGGGTTCACCGCGAAGAACGAAGATGAGGCGGTGGTCAACCGCGCCATGATCGGCCAGGCGAAGATGACCGTCGCCATCGGAGATCACAGCAAGTTCGGCACGGTGGCCAGGATATTGGTCTGTCCCCCCGAGGAGGTGGACCTCCTTATCACCGATACAGGGGCCGACGAGGCTGCGGTCGCTCGATTCGAGGAGATGGGCACCCGCGTATGGCAGGTGTGATCCGGTGCCGATAGAGGGGCTGCTACTCGACTTCGGCAGTGTCGTGCTGCGGAGCGCCTTTGAGTTGCGCGCTCGCGCCGAGGCCAATCTGGGTCTCCCCTCCGGGAGCTTGGATTGGGCCGGTCCCTTCGATCCTACTACCGATCCGCTCTGGCGCTCGTTCCAGGCCGGCGTCATGACTGAGCGTGAGTACTGGGCCGAGCGGGCCCGCCTGGTGGGCGCGCAATCCGGCAGACCGGACATGAAGATCCTCGAGTTCCTGCAGTCATTCTACGATCCACCGAGCGACGATCTTTTCTATCCGGAGGCGGTGGCTACCATCATGGCCGCCCGCGCAGCGGACGTCTCGGTAGTTTTCCTGACGAACGACCTCAAGTGTTTCATGAGCCGGGATTGGAGGGACTCGATGCGTGTGTCGAGTCTTGCCGATGCGATCGTGGACGCTGCGGATTCCGGGGTACTGAAACCGGATCGGCGCGCGTTTGAAGCGGGGAGGGCCGCGCTCGATCTCCCGTTTGAAGCCGTGCTGTTCGTCGACGACCAGCCCGCGAACATCGCGGGCGCGGAAGCCGTTGGACTGCAGGTGCACCACTTCAATGTGACGGCGGCGGCTGCCAGCTGGGCCACCATTCGGGCTGCGTTTTGACGATCGTGGGGCCTACCAAGCAGGGTGCCACCGGATGAGGGCGTCTCGAGATCAGCGGATCCTCCAGGAAGTGCTCTCGGTCGGAGGGCTGTCCGTAGACGAGCTCGCCCGGCGACTGGATGTCTCGTCCGCCACCGTCCGGCGTGACCTCGCGGCGCTGGAGAAGCAGGGACTCCTGCGGCGCACTCGCGGCGGTGCGGCTCCCGTTGAGCCGATCCACGACGATCTGTTCATCCACGATTACTCGTTCCACGAGCAGATGCGCATGCACACGCCCGAGAAGCGGCGGATCGCTCTGGCCGCAGCCGATCTCGTGCAGGAGGGCGACACCATCGCGCTTACGTCAGGCACGAGCACCGCTCTCGTGGCGCGGAGCCTGCGGCACCGGAAGAACATCATGGTGGTAACTAATACAGTGAATACCGCCCTCGAGCTCTCTCAGCGCGAAGGGATCTCGGTGCTTGTCACCGGAGGGTACCTTCGGGGCAACTGGTTCTCCATGGTGGGCCCCACGGCGCTCCAAACCATCCGCTGGATCAATTTCGACAAGGTCTTCGTGAGCCTGAACGGGATCGACCCGGTGCGGGGGCTGAGCGCCAACAACGAAGACGAAGCTGCGGTGAATCGGGCGATGATCGATCGTTCCCTTACCAAGATCGCGGTTCTTGACAGCAGCAAGTTCGGCAAGATCTCGAAGGCCGTCATCTGCCCCGCCTCACTGATGGATGTGCTGATCACCGATGAGGGCGCCGGTGACGCCGTGGTTGCTCCTTACCGCGAGATGGGCATCCGGGTCGTACGGGTGTGAGGCTCGATTCCCGCTCGTAGTACCCGCCCTTTCGTTCGGCGTACTGCCGGCGAATCCCGCCGCCTCGCCCTCGGCACGTCACAATCGTCAGGCGCCACAATCGCATCGCCATGCAACAAAAGGCTCTTGACAACGTGCTCAGGAGGTTCTAGTGTGCTCATATCTAGCGCGAATGGGCAAAAAGATGAAATATTGATGATATTGCGTGCAACGATGGATGTGGGGGATTGGCTTTGGCGCACGCCATGGAGTGAGGGGGAAAGGAGCAGACGGAAGTGACGAGACTCAACTATGATGTCGTGGTTATCGGTGCGGGTCCGAACGGCCTGACGACGGCCGCCTATTTGGCCAAGGCGGGCCTGAGGGTGTTCGTCGCGGAGAAGCGGTACGAGATCGGGGGAGGGCTTGCCACCGAAGAAGTGACCCGGCCGGGGTTCTGGCACAACACCCACGCGGTGTACCACATGATGGCCGAGTACGCTCCGATCTTCCCAGACCTCGAACTCAGCACCTCATACGACCTGAAGTTCATCTATCCCCCGGTCCAGTTCGCCTGCCTGTTCTCCGACGGCGAATCGATCTGCCTCTATAGCGACGTCGAGAGAACGTGCGAGTCGATAGCGAGGTTCTCCAAGAAAGACGCCGACTCGTACCGCGAGTACTACCAGTTCACACAAGAGGCGATGGATCTGTTCCTCGCTCCGGCCACCTACGTGAATGCTCTGCCGAGTCTGGAGCAGGTGGCGAAGATGTGCACGCATCCCCTTACGACTCGCGTGGACGAGATGACGGGGGAGACACCAAGGCAGCTGGTCGATGCATTGTTCGAGAACGATCGTGTCCGGACACTCTTCCTCCACACAGCCTGCATGTGGGGGTTGGAACACGACTTGGAGGGGCTTGGCTATCTCGTTCCTCTCATGATCAACCGTGGTTCGAATTTCAGGTTGTGCGAGAGTGGGTCCCACCACATACCGCACCTCCTCGGCAAGGTCGTCATGAAGAACAAGGGCATGATCTGGGGTGGCTTCCGGGTCAAGCGGATCATCGTCGAGGGCGGGGAAGCAAAGGGTGTCGAACTCGACAACGGCGACATCATCGAAGCCAACATGGCGGTGGTGAGTTCTGTCGACCCCGACCAGACCTTCCTGAAGTTCATCGGTGAGGAGCAGCTGGACCCGGAGTTCGTCACGCGCTTGAAGCAGTACAAGTGGGAGGAGTGGAGCCTCTTCGTCACACACCTGGCCCTTCACGAAAGGCCCTCGTTCACGGCGGCGGCCAAGAACCCCGACGTCAACGACGCCATGATCTCCATCATAGGCTATGACACCGAAGCTGATCTGATCGAACACTGGGAAGCGGTCAGGCGGGGTGAGATCGGAAAGCCGGCGTTCACCGCCTGTTTCCCCTCAGTCCATGATCCAACTCAGGCCCCACCAGGCAAGCATACCGGTCTGCTCACTTCCTTCGCGCCATACGAGTTGCGTGACGGAGGCGCTGAGGCGTGGTACCGGGTCCGTCAGGAGCACGCCCAGCGGTCCATCGCCAAGCTGTCCGAATACGCCCCGAACATGAACGCCGACACCATCATCGAGAAGTACCTCACGAGCCCCCTCGACATCGAGAACAAATTCCCCGACATGGTTCGCGGTTCGATCAAGCAGGGCGCCTACTACCCCTTGCAGATGGGCTACATGCGACCGAACGAGTACTGTTGGGACCACTCGACCCCGGTCAAGAACCTGTTCATCTGCGGTGCGAGCAGTCACTCCGGTGGTATGGCCACTTACGGGCCGGGCTACTGTGCGGCCAACACCATCGCCGAGGCACTCAACATCGAGAAGTGGTGGTCGGAGCCGGAATACATAGTGCGCGCGCGAGAGGCGGGAGTCCTGTGAGTCGTGTCGGGATGAGCCGGGACGAGGTTGCGAAGGAGAGGCGACATGGCTGACAACACATACGATGCCGTCTTCATCGGGGGTGGTCATAACGCCCTTGTAACGGCTCTGTACTTGGCACGCAATGGCATGAAGGTGGGCGTGTTCGATCGGAGGAACGAGATCGGAGGTGAATTCTGCAGCGACGAGCTTCCCGCTCCGGGGTTCTTGATGAACACGTGCGCCACATTCATACGGTTCTTCGTGTGTCCGGCCCTATACGACTTCAATCTTCGCGAGTATGGGCTGCAACTCGTCATGCCTGAACCTAGCCAATCCTGCATATTCGACGATGGTCAGGCCATGGTGATCTGGGGCACCCGCCATGTGGACCTGGAGACCGGCAAGGTGTCGTTCGTGGAGGAGAACTTCCAGAAGAACCTTCAGAGCATCGCACGGTTCTCGGAGAAGGACGCGGAAACTTGCGCCAAGTGGGCCTCAAGGGCGGGCCAAGGCTACGGCGAGAAGATAGAGGAATGGCTCTACAATCCTCCCCGTCCGGCGGGAACCCTGACCATGGAGGACGAGATCATGGCGTCGGGGGCGATAGACCCCCGCTGGCCCTACATGTCTATCGGGGAGCTCGCCTACGATCTCTTCGAGAGCGAGGCCATGCGCGTCTACTTCATGCGGCTGGCCCAGGGGCATGCCGGGTCCTACCCGCACGTCGTTCAGGGGCTGATGTCGACGTTGCATCAGGTGGGCTCCATGGCGGGAGGTCTGCCGATCTCGATCGCCGTCGGCGGTACGCACACGATCGCGCACGCACTGCAGAGGGCGTTGAGTTCGATGGGCGGCGAATTCTTCGTGAACTCCGAGGTCGACAAGATCATCGTGGAGAACGGAGCGGCCAAGGGCATCGTGTTGGCCGACGGCACCAGGGTGGAAGCGAAGCAACTGGTGATCAACGGGGCCGATCCGAAGCAGCTGACATTCAGGTTCCTCGCCCCCGAACTGACGAGCGAGATGACGAAGCGCAGGGTGAAGAACCTCTGGGGCGACAACTACGGCGTTATCTGGGCCACGTTCGCCCTCCACGAACTGCCCAAGTACACGGTCGAGGAGGAATACCCGGGTTGTCTCACCCAAAGGTGCTACTTGTCACCGCTCGACGCGGACTACTTGAGGTTCCGCAAGCTGGGTGACTGCCACCGAAACGGCCTCCCCGCGCGCTTCTTCCACCATCTGACCCACGATACGGCCTTCGTTCCCAGCTACGCACCCCCCGGGAAACACCTGTGTCTCGTCGAGGACTACCTGGCCGAGGACCGATTCTTCACAAAGAGCGAGTGGGGGGATATCCGGAAGCGTATTCCCGAGGCCCTACTTGAAGACTGGCGACGCTTCGCGCCGAACATGACGACCGACAATGTGATCGATTCCTACGTGCTGCTGGGGCCCGATCTGCACGAGCGTTTCACGTGGGATGCGTGGTCTGGGTACGGGCACACCGCCGCTCAGATGGGCAGTTTCCGACCGATCCCGGAATGGTCGGGGTACCGCACGCACATCAAGAACCTGTACGGCTGTGCACAGAGTCAACATCCGGGTGGATCCTCGTGGGGGCTGCCGGGATACAACTGTTACAAGGCCATCGCCGGTGATCTTGGGCTGGAGAAAGTCTGGGAAACGGCCGGTCGGCAGTACTAGGCTTCGCGCCTTGGGGGGCCGAGAGGCACAATCAGCATTCACAGGGGGAGGAGTACGCAGTGAGATACGAGGCGTCACCATTCGAGTTCCTACCGGAAATAGACCTAGAGCTTCATGAAGCGTGGTTCCTCGATGGCATGCACATGCCGGACGGCCTTGCCGACTACACCGCCTTCTCTTGGGCCGCCGAGGTCGTGACCCATGGTTTCTGCTGGGCGGCGGAGAAGGTCTCTCTGCCCAGCTGCAAGGGTGTCCTCTGGCGGGACTACAAGGGGCAGAGATTCGTCGTCACGCCGATCGTGGTCGATTCTGAGGCCGAGATCAAAGAGCGGGAAGTGAAGTTCAGGCAGAACCTAGCCACAGCCGCCGACGAGTTCCACCCCTACTGGGAGAAGTACAAGACTGAGCTTCTCGACCTGTACCGGCCGTTCAAGGACTTCGACGAGAAGGCGGCCTCTTCCGCCGAAATCGGCCGCCAACTCGAGGATCTGAGACAGGTCGGATTCCGCATGTGCGAGATCCACTTCTGGGGGATGTACCTTTCGTTCTCGTTCTTCATGTTGTTCCACCAGATGTGCAAGCAGCTCGGGATCGATCCTACTGGTCACGAATTCGCTGCGATGGTGCGCGGGTTCGACAACAAGAGTTTCCAGTGTGAGCGGGAACTCTGGAACCTCTCTCGGAAGGTGTCGGAGTACGGACTCGAATCGACCTTCAAGCTGCCCGCCCACGAGATCGCCTCTTCACTGGGCGCGAACGGCTCTGGTGGGAAGTGGATGGACGAGCTCGACTCTTTCCTCGCTGAGTACGGCTGGCGGTGTGAACGTTGCTGGTTCCCCTCGAGCCCGAGTTGGCAGGAAGACCCGCGGTACGCCATCCGCAAGGTGCAGGACTACCTTAAGCTGGAAGACCGTGTGCCCATCCAGACGAAGGCCGCCGAGGAGAGGGAGAGCGTGATCGCCGAGGTCACCGGGAGGGTGCCGGCCGACAAGCTCGACACGTTCAAGATGCTGCTGAAGGGTGCGCAGACGGCCGACGTGTTCAGCGAGGAGCATGATCTGTACTGCGAGATGCAGACCGATGCTCTGAGGCGCAAGTTCCTCGAGGAACTCGGAAGGCGCTTTGTTGCCGCGGGCACGATCGACGATAAGGACGACATCTACTGGCTCTGGCTCGACGAGACTCGCAAGACTTCCTACTGGCCGGAGAAGTGGCGCATGCAGGGCATTGTGAATGAACGTAGGGCCATGGCCGCGGCGAACCTCGAAGCGGGCTTCCCGCCGGTTCTGACCACCGGAGTGACTGCTCGCAC
>JAMDEO010000182.1 GCA_023483915.1 Actinomycetota bacterium | reverse complement strand
CTACATTGTGAACCCACTATTGCTGTATGCTTTCGGCTGGTTGTTCCTGCGGGACCACCCTGAGCTGTGGACGGGCCTCATCTTGTTGGGAATTGCACCCTGCATTGGCATGGTGTTGGTTTGGGCCGACCTGGGAGGCGCAGACAACCCACTATCCGTCGCGCTGATGGCGTGGAACTCGCTGATCCAGATCGTCTCGGTGCCGGTATGGATCTTGCTGCTGGTGGGAACCAAAGTTCCGATGGAGGCGGGAGTCGTCTTGCGAAGCACGTTTTTGTACTTGGTGCTTCCGCTGCTTGCCGGTGCACTGACCCGGCGGATCGTGCTCCGCCGCAAAGGCCTGACTTGGTTTCAAGCTCGGCTTGTGCCCGCCTTGGGCACCTTGCAGCTCAGTGCGTTGCTGGTAACCCTGGTGCTGATGTTCGCTCTCAAGGGCGACGTCATCCTCAGGCAGCCCGAACTCATCGTGTTGATGGCCGCTCCGCTGGTTCTCTTCTTCCTCACTCTGTTCAATGTTGGATACTGGGTCGGCCGGCTGTTCGGCTTGTCCAAGGACAAGGCTGTGACCGTCGGATTTCATGTCACCGGCCGGAACTTCGAACTGTCAATCGCACTGGCGATTGCGGCCTTCGCCGCCGCACCGCTGGTGGCCGTGTCGACGGTCGTTGGACCACTAATCGAAGTGCCGACCATGTTGGGCTTGGTGTGGTTCGCTCGCCGCCTCCCCGGCGTGCGCCGTCGCGCAGCTACACAGGAATCAGCACCAGTGACTCCGGCGGGAGGGATCTAAAATGGCAAGGGTCGGGTCGCAGACCGCAAAGTGCTCACCGGAAGAATGCCGTCATATCGCCAGGGAGGCGTCGACCATCCACCCTGTTCTGGATGATTCGCAGGTAATCACCCAACGTGCGAGGGTGTTTCAAGCCCTGGGGAATGAAACGCGCTTGAAGATCCTGGGGCTGCTTTCCGTCCGCGAATTGTGCACTTGCGACATTGCCTCGGCACTCGGGGCCGCAGCTTCTACGCTCGCGCATCACCTGCGCATGCTTGTCGAAGCAGAACTGGTCGCGGCCAGGCAAGAGGGAAAGTTCACCCTCTATTCGTTGAACGCCGGCCTGATTAGGCGCCACCGCGTTCTCGAGACTCGGGCGAAACCGAGTGATGACTTGTCAAGGCGTGGGCCTGATGATGACCGCCGACCTGCCATGGAGGCCAGAAAATGAAACAGGCTTCTGAGTGCTACGGGAAAATGTATCCGGCAACCCTCCTGAAGGCAGCCAACAGGGAGGTCATGGGCAAAGTATTCGGTTATCGGATCGATCACTCAGGGGTGGTTGAAACGCGCCGAAGTGTGAGTACCGATTTTGGGGCTTGGGAACAATGCATCCAGTGCCCGGATTTTGATAGTTGCTACCGCCTGTCCGCCGGGACTCTCATCATGGAACTAGCGGTCAGGAACTGACTCGGCATGGATCCTCGGCAGACAGTTTCGGTTGGGTCCTGGTGCTGTTCCCAGGCGAGCCCGCCATCGATGTCCCTTCTCGGCCAGGCACGGTTGCGTGTCTGCTCGCACGCGGGTCCTGGCCGATGGGGCAAATCACCCACCAGAAGAGTTTGGGGCCGTTTTTGGCCTTTTGACTCGACGGTTTTCCCTGGCAGTTCGAGTGCGGCGAGATCGGAGGGGTTGGTGTGTTGAGCTTCGCCACAGCCACCGGAGCACCGATGCATCAGGGGGCCAGCCCGGGGGCCAGCCCCCATGATCCCGGTTGATGCCGCAAACTGCCGCCCCGATGCCGGTAATCGCCCGTGAGGAAAAGGCAAAGATGAAGCCATGGCAAAGAAATACGCGTTCGTCATAGATCTCAGGAAATGCGTCGGTTGCTACGCCTGCCAGGTGGCGTGCAAGCAGGAGAACGACGTCCCGTTCGGCCAGTTCCGGTCCGAGGTCAAGGTGCGCCAAGACGGGCGGTTCCCCGACGTCAAGTGGCGGTTCTTGCCAGTGCTGTGCAACCACTGCGGCAACCCCATCTGCGTCAAGGCCTGTCCCGTCCCCGGAGCCACGCCTGACCGGAAAGCCACGTATAAGCGAGAGGACGGCTTGGTTCTCGTCGACACTGACAAGTGCCTCGGATGCGGCATGTGCGCCAAGTTTTGCCCTTACCGCGCTCGCTACGTCTGGGAAGAAAGGAAGTGGGAAGGCTGGATGAGGAAGGCCGACAAGTGCAACTATTGCGTACACCTGCTGGACCAGGGCTTGCCTCCGGCGTGCGTGCGAGATTGCATGGGGAAGGCCCGCTGCATTGGCGACATCAATGACCCAGAGAGCGAGGTCTCCACGCTGATCGCGCAGAACAAAGATAGAATCGTGGTCCGCGAGAACCGGCTGACGGGCGGACTCAAGCCCACGCCCAACGTGTATTACATCCTGGATGATCGGTCGCAGGTCGCTTGATCGCGAGAGGCTTGGCCGCTCTTTTTGCCTGGAGCCCGGCAAACGCATTGTTTCGGCCGCTGTCCGACAACGAGAGACAGGCGTTGGAGGCGCAGATCGGCAACGTCCAGGTGCGCTACTCGGCCGATGTGATGTGCCCCTCGGAGTGCGGCTTGGAGATGTGGATCAAGGACGGGTATCTGTTCAAGATCTACGGGAATCCCAACGTTCCCTTCAACGATGGGACGCTCTGCGCCAAGGGGGCGGCGGGCATCCAAATGGTCTACTCCCCTTACCGTCTCAAGACGCCAATGATCCGCGTCGGCGAGCGCGGGGAAGGACGATTTCGGCGCGCCACCTGGGATGAAGCGTTGGATTACATAGCCAGTAAGCTCGTCGCGATCAAGCGCACGCATGGCCCCGAGGCGGTAATCATGGATGCCGGCGACGTGACCGATCGGGACACCTACTGGCGCCTGTTCTTCGCCTACGGCACCCCCAACTGCGTTGAGCACGGCGCGATTTGCGATACCCCTCGCCGGCACGGGCCAAAGCTTATGCTGGGCGGCAAGCGGATCGAACCGGATGTGATGCGGCCCGTTCTCGTGCGGCAGCCTGACGGCAGTCTCAAGAAGGATTACAGTTACAAAACCAAGCTCATCATCTACAACGGCTGGAATCCCTTCGTCGCCACGCGCATTAACTACGAGTCGCGAGGAACTGTGGGAGCCCAGGTGGAAACGGGCTGCAAGGTGATCGTGATCGATCCCTGCCACACCAACACCGCGGCCAAGGCGGATATGTGGCTGGCGCCGAAGGCAGGCACTGATGCTGATCTGTTCGCAGCCATGTTGCGTTTCATCCTGGAGCGCGACGCCGAAGGCCGCGCCGGATACATTGACCCGGCGTTCAGGGGATACAGCCAGGGTTGGGAGGAGTTTCTCGCAGCATTTGCGAGTTGGTGGGATAAGACAGATCCTGCGACGGGGCTGAAGTACTTCTCACTCGACTGGGCGCAGGCGCGCACCGGGTTGCCGAGACAGAAGATCGAGGAAGTGGCTCACCTGTTCGGCAGCATCAAGCCGGCCGCCCTGGTGTGGGGAATGCAAAGCCCGGGCCATCATTACAACGGCTACGTCGCGTCGATCCTCGGCACCGCTCTGAACGTGATCACGGGAAATCTGGATGCTCCCGGCGGTGCGATTGATACGGAGCTTACCAAGTCCGACAAGGGCGGCTCGGCGACGGGGAAGCAGTTCCTGACCCGCAAGGTGAAGCGCCCAGTCGCTGGGAAGGTGGTCGAGGCAACCCAAGATGAGTTGCATATGGACCGTTACGGGGACTGGCCATCCGCCTGGGACGACGTGGTGGGTGACTACCCGCGCGCGTTCCTCGAGGGAATCACCCTTCGCTATGGCCCATTTCGCGGCCACAAGTACCCGATCAAGGCCTTCATCATCCGGACCGGCAACCCGGTCATCACTGGATCGGCAACCTGGAAGTGGCAGGAAGCTCTTACCGCTAGGGATCAGAGCGGCGGCTACAAGGTCGATCTGGTCGTCTACGTCGACACGCCTTTTCTTGAAACCGGACTGTACGCGGACGTGGTCCTGCCGGAGGCCAGCTACGCCGAGCGCATGAGCCTTTCCGACATTTATCCCTCTCATCCGGTGCTCTACTTGAGGGACCAAGTGATCCAGCCGCTTCATGAATCACGAACTCCGTTTGAGATCATGATCGGGTTGGCCCAGGCACTGGCGAACAACGGTGATCCGGACATCAAAGCTGAAGATTTCTGGGCAAAGTACAAGACTGAGGAGGACTTTTGGAATGAAGCAATGGCGCCCGCTCCAGGCAAGCCCAACATCGGCGAACCCCTGCCCTATCCGAATCTGCCAATAGGGTATAAGCTGATCGGAACGCCGGACAGTCTGGACTCCGGGCGGGTCACCATCGACCACGAGAAGAAGGAGGTGAAGGGCGAACCCTTGACCGCCAGGTGGATTCGCGAGCACCAGGGTGTCGCCGTGTGGCCGATGTCCTGGCGGCGCTTGCACCCCACTGGTGGCGGCATTCTAAAGACAGGCTCCAAGAAGGTCGAGTTTGTCTTCAGCGCATACGACAAGTACAACAAGCTCATCGACGAGGCAGGCGAAGCTCCTCGTGGAATCAAGGAGCTTGGCTGGCCCAAGTATCCCCGCACGTTTTACTGGTTCGAGACCAAGTGGAATCCCAACAATCCCGACTATGCGAAATACCTGGGCGGTTTTCCCTTCCAGCTCATCTGTGGGAGGGTGCATCACGCGATGTCCGGGACCCAAATGGTGCCCTGGCTCAGCGAAGTGGAAGTGGAGGGAACATGGGCCCCGATGAACCAGGAGTTCGAGTCGGAGATATTGGAGGTCAACCCAGGACAGACACAATGGTCCATTCCATTCGTAGATCCGGCGACACGCTACGAGGTGCGCAACAAGAAATTCCGACCGGGCACATTCAGCGTGGGCACGATCCTCATTAACAGCGATGATGCAGGTCGCCTCGGTATCCAAATGGGTGACATGGTAGTGGTCGAGAATCCGCTCGGGAAGCAGGTTGTCGGACGCGCATTCGTAGCTGAGACAATCAGGCCTGGAGTGATCAAGATGGGGTTCGCCACCGGCGGGCGCTTCAGCCCTGGTCTAGGGCCGACTTTCGTCAACCGGGCTTATACGCCTAACCACAACGAGCTGGTGGACCCCGACGCGCTCAGCCCCATCATGGGCCAGCCGGCCTACGCGGATATGCTGGTGCGGGTCCGCAGAGCATGAACGGAAAGGCTGAAGAACTGCGCGCCTGGGCGGGCCTGTGGGGTCTGCTCGCTGAAGTGTATACCTATCCCCTGAGTCGCGAGAAACTCACCCTGCTGTCGGGGTTGGTGAGCGAAGACGAGAGCCTCGGCAGGGCGCTGGCCGCGCTGCGAAACGCGCTGGTAGACGTTACCGACTGGGATCGGCTCGCCGAGGAGCTGAATGTGGAGTACACCCGCCTCTTCGAAGGTCCCGGTCATGTTCCTGCCCCGCCGTACGCCTCGTTCTACTTGAATGGAGGCCTTCTGATGGGGTCGGAAACGGTGGCCGTGCGAAGGACATACCTGGAACGGAACGTGGCCCCTGTTCAGATGGGCCGGGTTCCTGACGACCACATCGCTTTGGAGTTGGCCTTTATAAGTCACCTCAGCGGAGAGGCGCACGCCGCATTGGCTCAGGGCAATGACGCTCGAGCCCAGTCCTCGCTTGAGGCCCAGGGACGTTTCCTGCGCGACCATCTGCTCACCTGGTTGCCCCGCTTCCGTGAGGCTGTGGCTTCGGCCACGCCGCGCAAATTCTTTGAAGAGCTGGCCAACCTGACCGAAGGTTTCGCACAGATGCACGCCGAATTTACTCTTGCCCACTCGAGCTCCGACCCGAGAATGCCCGGTACCGGCCGATCCCCGTGAGGCCAGAGAGCGACTTCCGGATCGTCGGAAAGGTGATCGGCATCTGGAAGCGCCCTCCCAGGAAGCGCGGGCGCGCCGGGCCATCCTCACGCTCAGATTGAATCCACCAAACAACTGAAGGAGTCAGCATGAAGCTGGAGTACAACCCCAGGAACATTCTTCGCGTCGTTTCTGCACCCTTGCTTCAGGAGTACTTTGACCAGCGCCGGTTGTTAATGGATTTCGATTGGGACACCTTCAGTGTCGAATCTTTATATACCGCCTGGATGGCCTTGCCGGCTGCGGAGCGCCAGGCGGTCTCGGTGGACTTTCAAAACGCTTTCGCTCTCGCCTCGAAGCACGGCATCAAAACAATCATTGACGCGGGGCGCTCGATGGGGGTGGATCTCCTACCAACCCTGGGTCAAGGCCGGGCTAGCGTGGAGAAGGTCTTCCGTGTGCTGCTGGATCAACCGGAAATCTTCCGCATCGCCACCTATTTTGTCTGGGCCGACAATCTGAAGCGTTACTGGTATCGGCGCCATGACTTGCCGCAGGTACCTCCAAACCTCAGCCCGGAAGCGCGCGAGGAACTCCGGCTCGCCATTTCGGCCCGCTACATGAGAGATGAGGGCAGGGGCGAGTTCTGCGAGATCGAGGTATACCCGCGCGGCGATGCCCACTACTTCATGGTCTACCTGGCCGACCATCCGTCCGCCGTCGTCTGCTTCGAGAGCTCCAACCAGCTCAAGCGCAGCCTCCAGCAGCGCGCCTTCGATGTGGTGTTCAGATTCGAGGGCGCGAGCGGCTCCTTGGAACTCCACGCCGAGGGAAGCGGCGAGCTCCGCCAGGGGTTGGCCGAGATGTTCGTCAGGTGCATCCTGCGACAAGTGGTGGCGCTCGACATGGCACCCAGGCCCGTTTTCGCTCTGGAACTGCTGAAAGATCCGGGCTTCGGCTTCAAGATCGAGCCCTCCGACGGGATCAAATCGATGCGCGTGCGCTCTATACGGCTGGGCGCAGACGGCTCAGACGGTGGGCGTATCACCTTCACAGCGCCGCCTCGCTCGAAGGACTACCGCCTGCACAGGTTCATCGACCGCGGCCTCAACGCGACGAACTATCCGCTGGCAGACCTGAAGGTGGAGCACGTGACCATTCAGGCCCAGATGTTGCAGGGTAATCCGCGGCCGGCGAGCTTCACGTTCAACCTCACGTCGAACAACTCCTGCAACCTGAAGGACACGCCCGAACACAACAAGATCCGGGAGTGTCTGAAGCGATCCGAGATCATCTGTGGACGCCTGCGGTGATCCACACGACACCGAGGTCATCCTCGGGATGGGTACGGAACCACGTGTTTACTGCGGCGAAGTGGGATTGATGCCGATACGGCCGGAACGGCTGCACCAATGGGAGGTCGACTTTGATGGCCTCGCGCGGCTTCTGGGCATCGAACTCCACCTGGTGGGCGGCATTCAGGTGGTGACACCGGGCAGAATCTGGCTGCTCGGGCGTAGACAGGCCGCAGAACGTATGGTTGAATTCTTTCTGGTGCAGGGGATCGCCCGGCCGGACAGCGTTGAAATCCTCCGAGCCGCGCCGAGGCTCCAGAGTTCTCCGGCGCCGATCATCTTGTGTCCCGACCGTCTGCCGGAAGCACCGGAGTGGCGCGAGGTGGGACGCGCTTTGATCCGGCTGACCGAGTGGATGCACCTGATCGATGGGCGATGCGCCATTGAGTTCGACGCGTTCACGAGTCTGTACCGCCAGATCGCCGCCCGGTTGGATGAGCCCTTGACGCCCACGCCGGTGGAAGACAGGCCCCGTGTTCTCAAAGAGTTCTGCCGAAAGAACCGCTGCCTGGTGAAAGATGTCTGGTTCTGGGCCTATGTGGCACGAGCGGACCTGAACAGGTGGAAGTTGGGAAGGCCACAGATCGCCGACCACTCCGAGAAGGCGGTCAGGATCGAGAAACTGCTCCAGCGGGGCCAGAAAACCCGCGTCTGAACGAGCGCCTACATTTTCGCCTACATCGCCTACATTGATCGCCCACATACCCTCTGCCGCATGATTGGGTCGTGCGAACGACACCGAATCCGGAACAGGCAACTGAAACGAGCGGCCAGGCGATCGAAGCGCTGCTGGACGAGCGGGAACTGGCGCGATGGATTCGCGTCTCCATCGGCACGCTGCGCTACTGGCGGTCGGAAAGAAAGGGTCCCCGGTACCGCAAGGTCGGCCAGTTGGTTCGCTACGCCCCGTCCGACGTTCACGACTGGCTGAACAGCCGTCCGTCGGGCGGCGAAGGCGTTGGCGAGGAGGCCGTCCATGCCTGAAGCCGCCTTTGCCGATGTCGAGGCCGGCCGCATCCTCCTGAGAACGCCATTTTCCAACCTGCTCTTGTGCAAGCGGGTGCCAGGCGCCGCGTGGGACACCGCACGACGAGTCTGGACGTATCCGGCAACACCGAGCCACGCCCGGCTGATCCGCTCATCGATTCCGAGGCTCGAAACCAGCGAGAGATTCTCAGCCCTCCTGGCGCAGAAAGCCGCGGCACCGTCGGTCCCGCAGTCACCGGCGCCGAAGCCGGAACCACAACCTTCCGTCACCCTTCCGGCGGGCCTGAAGACGAAACCCTGGCGGCACCAGGTCGACGCGTTCCACTTCACCATGGAGCGCCTGGTGCGTGGCGCGGGCGCCGCGCTCCTGGCTCTCGAAATGGGCGTGGGCAAGACGCTGGTGGCGCTGATGGTGCTGGCCGCCCTGGCGGCGCGGCGCGTGC
>JAMDEO010000071.1:1947-8725 GCA_023483915.1 Actinomycetota bacterium | reverse complement strand
CTTGTATTTGTCTTGGGCATAATCCTGTTTGGCTATCTCATATGCTTGGTCCGAACCCAGGACTGCCATCGCATCCAAGCCCATGGGGAGATCACGCTTGTTCTCTTGTGTCCCAACATAGGCCCAGACCAGTTGCTGGAAGGCGTATGAATCCGGAATGTAGCGTTGGCCCATCACGCGGAAGCTGCGTTCGCTCTCCTCGCGGCCTGTCGTGTCTTCGGCTGCCCTGATCATTTGAGTAAGGATCTTAGGCGCCCGAAGCTTGTTCAGTTCCTGGCGCAGGGCTGTGATCTTGACGGCGTCGCTCAGGTCGTCTGGAGCCGGTTGGACACCGCCGAACACCTGAGCAATCACATCTTGCACGTCGTCAACCGTGAGGTCGTCGGCTAGTCCCACCAAGAAAGTGGTGGGCTCGTAGATGGCCTTCCAGGCTTCCTTGGTTGCTCCTGTGAGCGAGAAGGCGATCAACACCGCTCGTCTGGTGAGGCTGTTGGCCAGCTCCTCCGGCCGGTCGGGAAGGCTGGGATTAATGAAGAAGGCGGTGTGCCCGTACCACATCATCGTCTTGAAGTAGCGCTTGAGTGTTTCGCTGCGCGTGTAGTGACCGCGCGGCTTGTACTGGCTGTAGTCCTCGGTGTAGCCGAGGGTAAGCGATTTTTCGAGCCCGTTAGCGTCCTCGATGAGAGAGACCTCGCGGTTGGCCAGATCCAGAATGGTCTGAAGCTCCTTCTTGACATCGCCGGTCACGATCCCCGGAACCCCGTTCGAGCCTTTCAACAAGGTCTCGGCCACCGCGAAGTAGGCCATGTTCAAGCGTGCGTCCGCTTTGATCTGGGGGTTGGTTGCTGCGCTCCACTGATCGAAGGCCGCTCTGGAGAGGGCGTCGGTCATTACAATAGCTTTGTCGAACAGCGCCTTCTCCTCCATGCGCTGGAGGATGGTGTCGAATAGACTGTGGTAGGCGTTGAGGATGGAGTCTGTGGTGACAAGTAGCGGCAGTCCCTGATAGCGAGCGCCTTCGTAGACCTGCCAGAACTTCCATGGCCGCTCGTTGGCGGCAGGCAGGACCGCCACGAAACTCTGCCGGGCGAGAGCCTCTTTCTCAGTAGCCGACAGAGAAACCTTGTCCAGGAAGGCAACCTTACCCAGATCGACCGGCTGTGGCAGGAGATAGGACTGCTCATCAAACGGGCTGCGAAACGCGCTTGGAAACGGGGTGGTCGGGGATACGAGTGTTGAAAGGTCAACGGGTGTGGTCTGGATGGTAGTGGTCTGCCGGCCGGCTGTCGCTGTGGAAACCGAGACGGTTGCTGTGGACGTCACCTTGGCCGAGCCGCAGCCTGTTTCGGTTAGGCCCCCCGCGGATATGGCGAACAACGCAGCTGCGATAACGGTGAATCTGGCAACGGCGCGAAGATGGTGTTGTCTACCCTGCTTGTTCATTGCTGCCCTCCCGGATGAACCTGCCATCGGCAAACTGCCTCCCCTTGTCTCATGTTCGCGCAGGTGGGTAACGCGCCTGCCACGGGCATGTAACAATCTGGTTACGGCAGCCGAATGCGCGGCGACACCAGGCGGGCAGTCCGCTGCCCGGCGCCCGTCGCTAAGGCGCGGTTGCTGAGAGGGCCGTGAAACCGAAGCCATTCCAACGGTAACTGGTCTCCCGCTTTTCGCCTGCGGCCTCTTCAGTAAGAACAAGCAGGTTGGCGCTTGGCGGCCGGACTTCGACTCGCAGCGCGAGTGGCCGTGGTTGGAGCACGCCGGTAACGAGAAGCTCGCGATACTCGCCAGCATCCCCACCGGAATAGCCGAACATGCCAAGATGGCGACCGTCGGCCGCATCGAGAAGGGCGAGAATCTCGGGCAGGCCATTTCCATCGGTATCACCCAGGCATGCGGCTACAGGGCTCCACTTCTCTCGGCTGCGGTAGATGGTGGAGCCGTCGGTGATGGTGATACTGTGCACAGCTTTGTCAAGAATGACGGCTTCGGGGGCTGCGTCTCCGTCCAGGTCGATGGATGCCACAACGCCGGGCTGGAGCACATCACCGGATTTGGCTGCAGGGGAGGGCTCAGATGAGCAGCCTGCGAAGCTCGAGGCGAGCGCCATGAATACCAGGGCCGCGGCTGCGAGAAAGGCGGCGGTTGCTCCCCGGATAGCTATCGAGAACCTCCTTAGCGGCGGTTCGCGCTTCAGCCGCCTACCCGACCGGCCGTCGGGCAAAGCTACGATAGGATCAGGCCTCCTTGGCCGCCCGGCGGGCTCGGTAGTCTTCGATTGCGGCCTGAAGACCATCCGCCGCCAGGTTGGAGCAGTGCATCTTGGCGGGAGGCAGGCCACCGAGGGCTTCGGCGACGGCTTTGTTCGAGATGGCCATCGCGTCTTCGAGCCGCTTTCCCTTGGCCATCTCGGTGACCATGCTTGAGGTCGCAACGGCGGCGCCGCACCCGAGCGTTTGGAACTTGATATCCTCCAGGATCTCATCGCTCCAGCCCGGCGTTTGGAACTTGATATCCTCCAGGATCTCATCCTTGACTTTGATCGTGATACGCATCATGTCCCCGCATTGAGGATTCCCGACCTCACCGACGCCATCAGCGTCCTCAATGTTTCCCACGTTTCGCGGATTTCGGAAGTGCTCCATGACTAGGTCGGAATACATACTCAGTTCCTTTGCTTGCAGGCGCAGTTGGCGCACCAGATAGGTGACATCTCCCTCAACCGGTTCACAATGGGAGGGAACACCCGGAGGAAATGCTCAACGTGCTCGATGGTGGTGCTCCGGCCGAGGGTGAGGCGAAGAGAGCCGTGAGCATTCTCCTTTGGAATCCCCAAAGCAAGCAGCACATGACTTGGTTCGAGGGAGCCGGTAGTGCACGCAGATCCCGAAGAGACGCATATGCCTTCCATATCGAGCATGAGGATCATTGACTCGCCTTCGATACCGTCCAGGCGGACATTGAGGTTGTTGGCGAGTCGTGGGGTAGGATGGCCGTTCAGGTAGACGGCCTCGATACTCGACTCGAGGCCGACCCATAGACGATCGCGCAGCTCGGTTTCGCGAGCCGCGTCATCGGCCATGCGGCCGACCGTCAACTCAAGGGCCTTGGCGAGTCCTACGATGCCTGGAACGTTGTGTGTGCCGGCTCGGCGGCCCCTCTCTTGGCCGCCACCGTGGAACAGCGGGGAAACACGGGTCTTCTTACGCAGATACATAAGGCCGGCGCCCTTGGGACCGTAGAACTTGTGCGCGCTCATCGAGAGCATGTCCACGCCAAGCTCATTTACATCGAGAGGAATCTTGCCTGCGGTCTGCACAGCATCGGTGTGGAAGAGAACCCCGGCCTCGCGGGTGATCTTGCCGATTTCCGCAATAGGCTCGATAGTCCCCACCTCGTTGTTGGCGTGCATGATCGAGACCAGGACGGTGTCCGGCCGGATGGCTCGGCGTACATCCTCCGGATCGACGAGGCCCCCGCCATCTACGGACACCTTGGTTACTTCATGCCCGTGTTTCTCGAGGTATTCTGCCGTCTCGAGCACGGCATGATGCTCGATGCTCGAGGTGATGATGTGTTTGCCTTTCTTGCTCTGGGCATCCACTGCCCCCACAAGCGCCCAGTTGTCAGATTCTGTACCGCCGCTGGTGAAGTAGATCTCTTCAGGTTCGGCGCTGATTATCTGGGCAACGGTTTCTCGCGCCCGCGCGATAGCTCGAGCCGATGACAGACCGAGGCTGTAGACAGTTGACGGGTTGCCGAACCCCTCAGTGAACCAAGGCAGCATGGCCTCCAACACCTCGGGATCGGTAGGTGTGGTTGAGGCATGGTCAAGGTAGATCACGTCTTCCATCAGAGGCCTCTTCTACGCGACCCGCTCTACCTCGATCTCGGCTTCATTCAAGTCACAAAGACGAATGGCCCAGTCGGGGCACATATCGCGGCAAAGCGCGCAGGAGGTGCAGGCCTTAGGCCGGGCCAAGTAGGGTGTGCCATCCTCATGCACGTCAATAGCTTCTGCCGAACAGAAGTGCTTACAGATACCACATTTCTTGCAGCGCGCAACGTCGAACTCTGGTATTTGCTTCATTGGCACGTCCTCAATGGTCGTCAGTCGGATCATTTTATACCAGCCGCGCGCGTGGATGGCCCTCCCATTCGATCACATCGCGGTCCCCGAAGCAGAGACTCGCTGCGGGACACCGTACCACGTAAGGGCCGTTCTTACCCATCCCCGGCTCTTGCGGAGGCGGGTCCTCACCCTTCTGCGGAAAAACTCAGCCCTGGCGAAATCGTCTTGCGTCGCCTCTCTGTTTCCGAACAGGACTGCTTCAGCCCGGTCAAGGAGCTGTTGGTCATGCCCCACATGAAGGTGCGCTTCAGCAACGTGCATGGCCTCTTCTGTGGTCTGGGCGGCCGTCACCGGCAGGCCATAGTCGCGCAGGCCGGTCCGCAGCAACCGCAGGGAGGTCTCCAAGCGCTGTGCCGGGGATCCGCGGCGCAGTCCGCGTTCTCGCCACAGTGAGCGCGCAACCGGCCAAGCGACCATCAGGACCACGATGCAGAGCACCCAGGGAAGCCAGGCAATCTTCGACCACAACGATCCGCTACTGCCTTGTGTGTCTAGGCCCGTGGGAATCTCAGTGGGAAGTTGATTTCGTGGCGGCTCGGTAGCGACCGTTTGGTTCGAGGATGTTCCCGTGCCGGCGAACGGGTTGACGAAGCCGGGACTGCTGGACGACGGGCCGCTCGTGGGAATGTTTCTGCCGGGGGTAGGATCAAAAGCGACCCACCCTACCTCAGGGAAGAAAGCCTCCACCCACGCATGCGCATTGTTGGTGGTGACAACGTACGTGCCCCTTTCGAGCTGGCCGGTGGCGAACCCGACCGCGACTCTTGCCGGGATTCCATTGAATCTTAGAAGCAAGGCCATGGCGCCGGAGAAATGCTGGCAGTAGCCCATGCGGTTGTCGAAGAGGAAAGCGGCGTACGGGGACGAGTACTCACTAGTCGGCGGATTCAGAGAATAGACGTAAAAGGTCCTCAGGTACTTCTCGATGCGGAGCGTCTTGTCGTACGGGTCGGTCGCGTCCCCCACTATCTCCTGGTTGAGCGCATACAGTCCGGTCCATTCCCGACCGTCGGCGCCCAAGCCGGCGACGGCGTTTCGCCAAGCCGTTTCCTTGTCGGACCCTTTTATGTCAGAAACCTTCGGAAAGGGGAGATCGAGATATCGGGTGACGCTGTCGGGGTAGGCGCTTCCCTTGCCCACGACATCCTCTGGCTTCAGATCCGGTATGACGGCCGTCACCGTGTATTCGAGGACGGGACCAAGAGATTTACTAGTATGCAGGGCGCGAGAGTCATTGGTGCGCAGTGGCACGTTTTGTTCAGTGGAGATAACGCTCGGGTCGCCACCCACGAACAGATAGTTCGTGTATAGGCCATTCAGCTGGAAGACCTCTTTCACAGTCTTTCCTTTTGGCGCCGGGTTGGCCGGCCGAATCGCGTAGAGAAACGGGGGCCCGTTGCCGGTCGTGCTGACCCTCTGCATGAAGGGCTGCGAACTGAGCCAGGCGGTGCCGGTAAAGGTCTCGAGACTGTTGGCCCTCCAATAGCTGGGCGAACTCGACTGCACCGACATGACCTGCACGTTGTTGCCGGGGTTCAGCAGCTTGGGATAGTTCTGCAGCCAGTTGAAACCGATGATGGAGCCGCCTTGGTGGAACGGGTCCCAGGCGCGCCAATCCTGCAAGGGCTCGGCGACTGCCGAAGGGGCGGTAACCAGCAGAGCAAGAGCGAGAAACGCCCCAACGATGCCTATGACTCCTCCGGCCATCGCGTCACGTAGCCGCCAGTTCTGGCGTTTGAGGCCACGCGACAAGACCAGCAAGCACCCAGAAAGAATGAGGAAGAGAAGTGCCGTCCACAGAGCGCGCGGGGTGGTGTCCACGGTCATGCTGAAGCCGATAAGGACCAGAGTCAGCACGACGGCTGGGATGGCCTTGCGCAGGCCCAGTCCTACCAGCGAGGCGACCCCGACCACCCAGAAAACGCAGAAGGCGATTAGGAGGCGCAACTCGGGTTGATCCCCAAGGCTCAGGGGGAAGAATTCTTTGACGTAAGCTTGGGCCCCTGTATGAAGGCTCTGAATGTAGAAGTGATACTGACCACTGATGCCGTCCACTGACGCCGGAACAGGGAGCGTAGTCCGCAGCAATAGGTAGGCGCCAAGTGGCAGCAAGACGATCCCGAGGGGCCAGGCCCTGCGGTAGATGAGACCGGGGGCACCGGCCAAGGTGGCAGCAAGAACTGCACGCAGAAGCAGCCCGGACAATGATGGATTGACCACCCGGTTGAAGGCCAGAGCGGCAGCAGCGGCAAGCCCTAAGAAACAGAGGAAGTACAGAATCTTCGGAAAGGTCTTCATTGGTGTGGCCTAGCGAAGAACGGCGCCGTGGCGGCGGGTCGTTTGCCACAAAGATAGGGTGCGAACCAAGTCGTCGCCACGATCGAGTGTGAGACTTGGGATCCCCGCGGATGCGAGTGATAGAAGCAGAGCTCGATCTTCAGCCGACAGGGTGGCAACCGGGGCGGGAGAATCGGCGCGGCCCGCAATCCCTTTGGGTGGCAGGAAAGGAAGCAATGTGCCTGGGCTGTCGGCAGCCTTAGCGAACGTGTGGCCCGGAACGTAGAGTACGGCCAGCCGCACACCGTCCTCGCGAAGACCTACTAAAGTGCGGACCAACTGGTGGTTCAGTGACATGCCCACCACCGG
>JAMDEO010000071.1:0-1937 GCA_023483915.1 Actinomycetota bacterium | reverse complement strand
CCATGCAGATGACGCAAAGCATTGACGAAGGGGAGCACTGCGGTAGCTTCAGCGGCCGCGAGCGCCTCGAGGAGAGCCCGACGGCCGCCCCCGTCTGACGTGAGACGGGTCTGTCGCCAAGTCTTCTCGTGACGGAGCAGATTCACGCTTCTGCCCGCGCGCAAGGCAAAGTCCGCCACACTTCCTGCGGCCCTAACGGCCAGCTCGAAGTTGCTGTCCGGAGCTTCGCCACCCACTTGATCTCGGGTGCCATCAAGAAGCAGCGTGATTTCGCTCCCGGCAGGCTCCTCCATCTCGCGCAACATCAGAATCCCGGTCTTGGCTGTGCTCTTCCAGTCGATATGACTGAGCGGCTCGCCCGGCTGATGCGGCCGGATTCCCCGGAACTCCGACGCCCCTGGGGTAAGCAGCCCGTGCTGCCCGCTCCAGTCGTGCCGGAGGCCCACGTCAGGGTAGATGACGCAGGAGTCGAGCGCAACGATGCGTGGGTACACCGTCACGGGCAATGGGTCGCTCACGCGGTGAGAAGCCGTGGCCACTCCCAGAGGATCCTCTGCTACCGAAACGGTGGGCGGGAGTACATGTACTCCCCGGTTGACCTTGCCGAAGCGGCTTCGCACTACCCTGTGGCCGCGAGGACCGAGGCTTCCGATCTCGGTCTCCAAGTCGCTTCCCGCCAGTCCCGCGGCATTGTTGCGTAGCGTTAGTTGCGGCCCGGGAAGGAGAGATACATTTTTCACCAGAAGAGCGAGGTCCGGCTCATCTCCGGCAACCGGTCGTGACGGAGTGATTCTCCTCTCAACTCGTATCCTGCGTCCGGTCAGGATAACGAGCACCCAGGAGACGACCACGACGGCCAGGAAGGCGAACGCGAACAAGTACAGCTCCCAAGTGCCGACAACCCGCGCAGTCCCATAAGTGCCTGCAGCCATGGCCAGCAGCGCAAAGCCCCGGCCTGTGGGGCGAGGCATCCTCTAACCCCCGCTCTGAGGCACAGGAACCGTGTCGAGCAACCTGGTTATGACTGCCTCGGCGCCCATGCCATGCACCTTTGCATCTGGCGACAACATGATCCGGTGTGCAAGTACCTTCACGCCGAGGTCCTTGATGTCCTTTGGTACGACGAAGTCGCGGCCGCGAAGAAGGGCCAAAGCCTTGGCCGCGCGGACCAAGGAAATCCCCGCTCGGGGGCTGGCCCCCAAGTAGACATCGCGCTGCTCCCGAGTCGCGGCCAGAATGTCGACCACGTATGCCCGCAAGGCCGGTGCGACTCTCACCCGGGTGACCGCCTCCACCATGGTAAGAACCTCGGCGTGGTCCAGGACCGGACGTAACTCGGCCAGCGGGTTGTGCGAGGTTTGCTCATGAATGATGGCCTCTTCTGCATCGGCAGAGGGGTAGCCGAGGCTGAGCCGCATCATGAAGCGGTCGAGTTGCGCTTCGGGTAGGGGATAGGTGCCCTCATACTCTATGGGATTCTGCGTCGCGACGACCATGAACGGGGCGTCAATGTGATGGGTGACGTTGTCGACAGTCGCCTGTCGCTCCTCCATGCACTCGAGAAGGCTTGACTGGGTCTTGGGCGAGGCGCGGTTGATCTCATCGGCCAAGACGATATTGGCGAAGATTGGACCGGGCCGGAACTCGAATTCGCCGCTCTTCTGGTTGAAAACACTCACACCGGTAACATCGCTGGGAAGCAGGTCCGGCGTGAACTGGATACGGGCAAACCTGCAGTCTATCGAGCGGGCAAGGGACTTGGCGAGAAGGGTCTTACCCACCCCGGGAAAGTCCTCGACAATCACGTGACCGCCGGCCAGCAGCGCGACGACGCACGCACGGATGACTTCTTCCTTCCCCAGGATCACCGAGGCGATGCTGGAGGCGATCCGCCCCGCCCTGCGGGCGACCTCCTGCATGTCCTCGTCTGGCAGTCC
>JAMDEO010000214.1:4629-8714 GCA_023483915.1 Actinomycetota bacterium | reverse complement strand
CTACACCATCGCCGACGGCATAGAGTACGTACGCGCGGCCATCAGCGCCGGCCTGGATGTGGACGCCTTCGCGTCGCGGCTATCCTTCTTCTTCGCCGTCGGGATGAACTTCTTCATGGAGATAGCCAAGCTGCGGGCCGCCCGCCTGCTGTGGGCCGGTCTCGTACAGGATTTGTTCCAACCGAAGAAGCCCGAATCGCTCATGCTGCGGACCCACTGCCAGACCTCCGGAGTGAGTCTTACCAGCCAGGACCCGTACAACAATGTGGTGCGGACGGCCTTCGAGGCCTTGGCAGCGACTTTGGGCGGCACTCAGTCGCTACATACAAACTCGTTCGACGAGGCCCTGGCTCTGCCGACCGACTTCTCAGCTCGCATAGCCCGGAACACTCAGATCATCCTCCGGGAAGAGACGGGCATCACCAAGGTTGTCGATCCTTTGGGCGGTTCCTACTACGTCGAGGCCCTCACCAATGAGCTGGTGACGGAGGCGCGAAAACTCGTCGATGAGGTGGAGGAGATGGGCGGCATGGCTAGGGCCGTCGCCGCCGGTCTGCCCAAGCTCCGAATCGAGGAATCTGCCGCGCGGCGCCAGGCGAGGGTGGACAGTGGACAAGACGTGGTGGTGGGCGTCAACGAGTATCTCGCGCCGGAAGAGGTCGAGATCCCCATTCTCGACGTAGATACGGCCAAGGTTCAGGAGGCCCAGATCCGCAGGTTGGAGCAGGTAAGAGCGGGTCGCAACCAGAACGCCTGCGATACTGCGCTCGATGCGCTGACCGAATGCGCCCGCACAGGCGAAGGCAACCTGCTCACTCTGGCCGTGGATGCGGCAAGGGTACGGGCCACCGTGGGCGAAATCTCCATGGCACTGGAGAAGGTTTTCACCCGGCACCGCGCCTCGGTAAGATCGATATCGGGGGTGTATGGGGCGGCGTACCAAGGGAACGATGCCTTCATGGAGATCAGAGAAGAAGTCGCCAAGTTCGCGGAACGAGAGGGACGCCGGCCGCGAATCCTGGTCGTCAAGCTGGGGCAGGACGGACATGACCGGGGCGCGAGGGTGATTGCGAGCGCGTTTGCAGATGCGGGCTTCGACGTCGACATTGGGCCACTGTTCCAAACTCCGGCCGAGGCCGCGCGGCAGGCGATGGAGAACGACGTGCATGTGGTGGGGGTGTCGTCATTGGCTGCGGGGCACAAAACTCTCGTGCCCAAGCTGATCGACGAGTTGAAGAAGCTCGGAGGCGAGGACATCCTTGTGGTCGTCGGCGGGATCATCCCGCCCCAGGACCATGAAACCCTTCTCAAACAGGGCGTGGCGGCGATCTTCGTCCCTGGTACCAAGGTTCCCGACGCGGCAGCGGAGATCATCCGGCTGCTGCGGGCGAAGCGGCGCTAGCCCGGGCGAGGTTGGCGGTTGGCCAGCGAGCGGACTCCAGAGGTTCTCGCCGAGGGCGTCAAAGCCGGCCAAAGAAGGGCTTTGGCCAAGGCGATCACGCTGTCGGAATCCTCACGAGCCGACCATCGTGCTCAGGCTTTGGAGGTCTTGGAGAGAGTCGGCCCGGGTGACGGCTATTCTATGCGCCTCGGCATTTCAGGCCCGCCGGGAGTGGGTAAGTCGACCTTCATTGAGGCAATCGGCCTCCACGCAATCTCGCTTGGCCACAGGGTTGCGGTTCTGGCCGTAGACCCTTCGTCGGTGGTCTCCGGGGGATCCATTTTGGGTGATAAGACCCGAATGGAGATGCTCGCCCGCAATCCCAGGGCATTTATCCGGCCGTCAGCAGCAGGGCGGACTCTTGGCGGAGTGGCCCGGCGCACTCATGAAGCCATGCTGCTCTGCGAAGCTGCGGGGTACGACGTGGTCATGATCGAGACTGTGGGCGTCGGCCAGTCAGAGACCATGGTTGCAGACATGACCGATGTGCTCATCCTACTGCTGCAGCCAGGCGGCGGCGACGAGCTGCAGGCTATCAAGCGCGGCGTCGTCGAGTTGGCCGCTATAGTCGTCGTCAACAAAGCCGACGGGACGCTCAAGGCCGCGGCCGAACGAACGGCCCTCGACTATGGTCTGGCTCGGGGTGCCCAAATGCAGCCGGGAGAGGCCGAGATGTTCCCTGTGCAGACCTGCTCGGCTCTCACGGGTGAAGGCCTTCCGGAAGTTTGGGATGAAGTGGAGAGATACTGCCGCGCTCTCGGCGCGAGCGGCGAACTGACGAGCCGACGGGGGCAGCAGCGGCGCAAGTGGCTGTGGAGCGAAACCACGGAGGACCTGGTCCAAGCGTTGCGGGCCGATCCCAAAGTCAAGGCAAACCTTCACGAGATCGAGAGAGCTGTGGTCGCTGGGAAGATGCTTCCAATGACGGCCTCCCGCCATCTGCTCGACGTGTTCCTGGGTAGGAGGGGGAAGTGATCGGAAGACTGAATCACGTGGCGATTGCAGTGCCGGACTTGAAAGTCGCGATAGCAGCGTACCGGGACGTACTGGGCGCCGACGTTTCCGAGCCCTCAGCCCTCCCGGAGCATGGAGTTACCGTGAGTTTTGTCACCCTTCCGAACACAAAGGTCGAACTACTCGAGCCCTTGGGCGGCAAGTCTCCCATCCTGTCGTTTCTTGAGAAGAACAGGAATGGCGGGATCCATCACCTTTGTTTCGAGGTGAGCGACATCGAGGCGGCTCTCGAGAAGATGACGGCGGAGGGTAAGCGCGTACTCGGCAAGGTGAGGACCGGGGCTCACGGCAGACCGGTGGTCTTCGTCCATCCGGGCGACTTTCAAGGGACGCTGATCGAGCTCGAGCAGGTCTAGGGAGGCCCAGCAAGGCGCGGGCGGCGCCCGGTCGTTGGGCGGCTTCCCATGGGCGCGAAGGCGGCGCATGACGCCCGGGGGTGGCGCGCGGCGGGCTGGCGCGGCGAGGCGACCCGTGGGTAATGGCGCGATCATCCCGAACCCTGCAACGGCTGGGTTATGTACTGGGGGGCACCCGTGCCTTCGACTTGCCCAGATCGGTGCCCCGTCAAGACCAGGGGACGGTCGCAGCAGGTCATATCCAGGGCGCAGGCTCCCTGCTCTAGCTTCTCCGCGTGGCGGGATTCACTTATGACCTGAAAACCGAACCCGCAGTCTTCGCAGGTGTAGATCTCACCCAACCTCATCTGGTCGCACCGAGCCATCCCTGCTCTCCTTTGGTTGACGATTATGACTCTTGCCATGTGATTACCGCGTGACCTCGCGAAAGAAACGAGCGTCTGGCTTTCGAGTTCGGGGCCACCGCCTCCACAGCGCTTATGTGCGTCAGGTCCCTGTTATCATGCATGCGATGGGGCCATCGGGGGCCGGAGGGTCCCCACACCGACTGCGGGAGTGGAGGATGCGGCTGCTGAGCATCAGCGAACTCGAGCGCGAATCCGGGATGCCTAGGACCACGATCTATCACTACTTGAAGATCGGACTCCTTTCTCACGCCCAACGGGTGGGAGGCGGACCCGCTGTCTACAGCACCCAGCATCTGGCCAGACTGAAGCAGATCCATAGGCTCAAGGAGCAGGGTCTGACTCTCGAGGAGCTCCGCACGCGGCTCGATGAGGTTGTCGAGGATGAGGCGTCCAATGTTGATCTCGTGGCCGAGCAGAATCAAGCCACCCGAGCATTGATTGTGGAGACGGCGGCGGCTCAGTTCAGCGAAAAGGGATACCGCAACACGAAGATGTCGGATATCGCTGCTGCGGCGGGCATCGGCCCGCTGACTCTCTATCGCCACTTCGCTGCGAAACGGGAATTGTTCATTGAGGTCGTCGATGTCCTGGTCGAACGCGCCTTGAAATACACAGAGTCTCTCATCCTGCCCGAATCCGACGAGGTCAAACGTTACCTCCTGCGCGTGCGCGGCTTTCTTGAGGTGCGGGACATCAGCCGGGAAATGCTCACGTTCATTCGGGCGGAGGCACTTGCCGCGGATCCAGTGGCCATGCGGTCCTTTATCAGGACCTACGAGGCTCTCACCAGGGCGCTCGTGGACGATCTGCGCCTACTTCGCGAGAGCAATGGTCCCCACCTTCGCTCCTCAGACGATCTTCACCTCA
>JAMDEO010000214.1:0-4619 GCA_023483915.1 Actinomycetota bacterium | reverse complement strand
GGACGAGATGATGGCATATGCGCTGCTTGGAATCATGGAAGAAACGGCCATGCGGTTGCGTTTCGACGACCGCTACTCCACCGAGGATTATCTGTGGGCTAACTTGGAGGCGTACCTGCCCGTCCGAGCTCTGTACACCGGCCGTATGATTTCTGATGGCGAGTTCGCCGCCTATGCGACGGTGGTAACCGAACTGGCGTCCGGACCGCTGTTCACCTTTTAGCCAGGCCCAAACCGGCGCGACTCGCTCACACTATTGACTTCCGTATTTGGAAGGTCTACCGTGTTAGTCTACAGCTGGTGCGGACAGTTACTACTGGAAGATTAGAGGAGGTTTTGTTTGTCGCACGTGGTCTATAGGCAGTATTTACTGTTATCGCACCAGGGTGAAGCGTGATCTCCGTTTACGCCGTGGAGGACGAGTTTCTCCAGAGACTTCGAACCGAGGGGGCCGAGATGGCTGATGAGCCGAAGTTGGGCAACGAGTTTGATCTCGAAAATAACGACCGAACGAGCGGCGTAAGTCGCCGGGAATTCCTTAAACTGGCCGGCATAGCCGGTGCCGCCGTGGGGCTTGGTGGGGGTCTGGGCGGAGTTCGGTGTCGTCGATCTTTGTGGCAAGAAGAGACAACCACGACAACGGGCGAAGCGACCACCACCAGCGGGGCAGGCACAACCGCAACGACCGCGGGCGGCGCCACCACGACTGCCGCAGGTGCGGAAACGGGACGCGAGGTGAAGATCGGCTGGGTGCAGCCGGTCACCGGAACAATGGCAGCGCACACTGTGGCCGGTGAGTACATTTTGGAACTCGTGAACGGTGCCCTGGGCGATGGCATCGTGCTTGGCGACGGCAAGAAGCACAAGATCAGTATCATTCGCAAAGACTCGCAGTCGGATTCCAACCGCGCTGGGCAGGTGGCGGGCGACCTCATCTCTAACGACAAGGTCGATATCCTGGTGGGGGACGCCGGGCCGGACATGATCATCCCCATCACTACGCAAGGCGAAGCGCTCGGCGTTCCGACCATAACCGACAACTGCCCGTGGGAGGCCTGGTTCATGGCCCGCTCGGGCGGCAAGATCGAAACCACGTATGAGTGGACCTACCACCTCTGCTGGGGATCGAACGAAGAGATACTGGTGAACCTGCCAATTTTGGAGGCGATCCCGACCAACAAGGTAGTTGGTGGGCTGTGGCCGAACGACGCTGACGGGCAGGCTCTTCGCGCGTACTGGCCGGCCACTCTCAAAGCAGCCGGCTTCACGGTCCTTGACGCCGGCGCGTTCGATAACGCGACGGAGGACTTCACCTCCGTCATCGGGGAGTTCAAGAAAGCGGGGGCCGAAGTTCTTCTGGGGCTGACACTGCCTCCCACTCTCGCGACTTTCACTCAGCAAGCGAGCCAGCAGGGATTCAAGCCGAAGATCGCGGTGATCGAGAAGTCAACCCTTTTCCCGGCTGGTATTGAGGCCCTTGGTCCCGTTGGGATCGGCATCGCCGGGAATCAATGGTGGCATCCAACGTACCCGTTCAAGTCCGCGCTGGTCGGCAAAACCTGTCAGGAACTGGCCGACGGCTTCGAAGCCAAGCTCAACCGGCAGTGGGAGCAGCCGATTGGCATAATGGTCCACCTCGAAGTCGCCGTCGACACTCTCAAGCGCGCCAAAAACGTGGACGACAAGGAGTCCATTCTCGAGGCTCTTCTTGCCACAAAGATCGACGACACCGTCATGGGGACGATCGATTTCACCCTCCCCGTGGCGCCCAAGACAGGACGTCCACACCAGAACGCCATCGTCACGCCGCTATACGGTGGTCAGTGGCAGAAGGGGACCAAGTACCCCGTGGAACTCAAGGTCGTGACCAACGCTGCCACTCCCTGGCTCGAGATCCAATCCCCCGTCCAGCCATACATGGGTGCGTAGCAGAGGTTAGGTCAAATAGCCGCCGGGCCGCGTGGTTACATGCGGCCCGGCAAGGCGACAAACGAAAGGCTACCGGATGAGGAACGGAGATACGGCCGGATACGAGCAAACCTATGCGCGTTCACTTGATGATCCCGAAGGCTTCTGGGAAGAAGCTGCGGAAGCCGTCCACTGGGGTCAGCGCTGGGTGAAGGTTCTCGATGATCGCAACCCCCCGTTTTACCGGTGGTTCAGCGGCGCGCGGCTAAATACCTGTTACAACTGCGTGGATCTCCATGTTGAAGAGGGACGCAGGAAACAGACCGCGATCATCTACGACAGCCCGATCACGGGCGACGTCGCGCGCATAACGTACGGCGAGCTCCTCGAACTCGTCTCTCGATTCGCCGGTGTCCTCCGTGGACTGGGGGTTGAGAAGGGTGATCGGGTTCTGATCTACATGCCGATGATCCCCCAGGCGCTTGTAGCAATGCTGGCCTCTGCTCGGCTCGGAGCTGTCCATTCCGTAGTATTCGGTGGCTTCGCAGCAAGTGAACTGGCGACCCGGCTGGAGGATGCGGAGCCCAAGGTGGTTGTCACCGCTTCCTGCGGCATCGAGCCAAGCGGCGTGATCGAATACAAACCACTTGTCGACCGAGCTTTCGATCTTGTTTCGGAAAAGCCGCAAGCATGTGTGGTCTATCAGCGGCCGCAGGCGACAGCGACGATTCTGCCCGGCCGAGATCATGACTGGGAAGAGCTGATGCGTTCAGCGGTGCCTGCCGGGCCGGTCCTTGTCGAGGCCACCGATCCTCTTTACATCCTCTACACCTCGGGGACCACCGGCAAGCCCAAGGGCGTAGTGCGCGATAACGGTGGCCACGCGGTTGCTCTGAAGTGGTCGATGAAGAACATCTACAACGTCGGCCCGGGCGAGGTATTTTGGGCGGCCTCCGACGTTGGCTGGGTAGTGGGCCATTCGTACATCGTCTACGCGCCACTATTGGTCGGCGCCGCCACGGTGGTGTTTGAGGGCAAGCCGGTGGGCACTCCGGATCCCGGAGTTTTCTGGCGAGTGATCCAAGAGCACAAGGTCAAAGCTCTATTTACGGCTCCTACAGCCATGCGCGCGATAAGGCGGGAGGATCCGAAGGGCTCGCACCTTCAGAAGTACGATGTCTCAGGGCTGCGGGCCCTCTTCCTGGCGGGAGAGCGTCTTGATTCAGACACCTTTCACTGGGCGAGCGACCTGCTGAAAAGACCCGTGATAGACCACTGGTGGCAGACGGAAACAGGCTGGGCCATCTGCGCCAATTGCATGGGTCTCGACCCGCTGCCCGTGAAGGCGGGCTCACCCACGAAACCCGTGCCGGGGTATGACGCGCGGTTGCTCGACTCGACCGGGCAACCTGTGCCACCTCCGGCCGAGGGTCTACTGGCGATCAGACTCCCACTCCCTCCAGGATGCCTCACAACCCTTTGGCAGAACGATGAGGGCTTCATCGACAGCTACATGAGGGAATATCCAGGGTTCTACGTCACCGGTGATGGTGGATACATAGACGAGGACGGCTACGTTTTCGTGATGGGACGGGTAGACGACGTCATCAACGTTGCAGGGCACCGCTTGTCGACCGGCCGGATGGAAGAAGTGATCAGTCAGCACCCAGATGTTGCCGAGTGCGCCGTCGTGGGTATCGCAGATGGTCTCAAGGGCCACGTCCCTCTAGGTCTCGTTGTCGTGAAGTTGGGCTCGACCACGGAACCCGAGCAACTGGTCAACGAGATCCGAAGCCTTGTCAGGCAGCAGATAGGGGCTGTGGCTTCGTTCCGGGAAGTGGTTCTGGTGCACCGGCTTCCGAAAACCAGGTCGGGCAAGATCCTGAGGAGCACCATCGCGAAGATCGCCGACAAGAGGCCGTTCAGTATCCCATCCACGATAGACGACCCCAGTACCCTGGATGAAATACAGGATGTACTTGCCGCTCGGGCACGTTGAGTCATAACCGAGCGGGCGACTTCGATACAAAGGAGGAAGCGATGAAAGTAGTGCGGGCAACCGACAGGGGTACTCATTTCGAGCCTGCGAACCACTGGGGCTGCTGGCCCATGAGGATCCACGGCAAGGAGGAGACCGGCGCCCAGAAGATGTGGATTGGGATATCGGAGTTCCTGCCCGATGGCGGCGGCAAGGACGACGGCATGCCGGCTGAGCGCGTCTATTACATCCTTTCTGGAACCATGAAAGTCAAAAGTGGAGACGAGGAGTACATCCTCAATCAAGGCGATTCTGTCTTCCGTCCGGCGGGGGAGCCTGGTGAGTACGTGAACGTGGGCAATACCCCGTGCACCAACCTCATCATTATCGTCCCTGTCGCCAGCTAGAGGAGCGCTATGAAATCAGTAGCTTCTGTGATCCCCTACCCTCCGGCCAATGAAGGAGAGGAAGACCGTTGGGGATTTGAGGTCTACAAACCGACGGGCACCCCTCGCGCCTACGTGGTTGATTGGTCGGCGGCCGGTCCCGGATGGGGCGTCCCCTGGTCACGGGTTGAACAAGTGGCGCGTTTTGACGTCGATGAGGATCTGTCCAAGCTCACGGTGGATGAGACATACGCCACCCTGGCCAGGCAGATGAAGTTTCAGTGGCATAACACCTTCCGCCAGATCGAGAAACTGTGGGGAGTAGAAAAAGGGCTTGGCGCCCTTGG
>JAMDEO010000188.1:7917-8894 GCA_023483915.1 Actinomycetota bacterium | reverse complement strand
CTCAACAGTCACCTCCGGAAAAACTTCGCGCACCGCTCGAATGGTTGCCGCATAATGAGCGGCCCCGCCGTCTGGCAGATCGTCTCTTGTCACCGAAGTGATCACCGTATGCCTCAGGCCCAACGAGGCCACAGCCCGGGCTACCTGCCGCGGTTCTTTCGGGTCGAGCGCCTCCGGTTTGCCCGTCGGGACTCCGCAGAAACGGCAGTCGCGGGTACAAACGTCTCCAAGGATGAGGAACGTCGCGGTTCCCTGCGCGAAGCACTCCCCCAGGTTCGGACACAAAGCACTCTCGCACACCGTGTGAAGATGACCCTGGCGAAGTAGATCCTCCATGCGCCGCAGTGCTGCCGCCTGTGGGATGGGTTTCTTCAGCCAGCCAGGTTTCTTGAGCGAGCCGGGCGAGGGGACTGCTTCGTCTGTCACTTGCCCTCTCCCTGAGCCTGCGAATGCTCATGATGGGGGCTGTCGGCCTCATCACCATCGCTGCCGTTACCCTCGTCATCGTCGGCCTCGTCGCCCAGCACCCGATGTGCCTCTTCGGTAGCCTGCCGCATGAGCTCTCTTATCGGTAGACCAGTAGCCGCGGCAGCCACGGCAGCGCTGTCATACTCTGGGGTCACGCTTGTTATGCGGCCCCGATGCCGGCCCCATTTCACCGACACCACAGCGCCACCAACAGTGACGGCAAGGGTCCCGCGCTCCGCAATTACGCGTTGCTTCAACTGCCGCCTCACCCCAAGTGACCCGGTTTCGCTGATGATGATGTCGCCGAGGGCTACCTCGGAGCCAGGCACAACCAGAGCATGGAGAACACTGCCGGGCCGATCCTTCTTCATGTAGACCGGCTCAGTCCAGACCTCGAGCGCACCCGCCGCCCGCAGAAGGCCGCAGGTATGGCCGACGAGCTCAGGGCGCACGTCGTCCAGATGGCACCCCCGCCCGATCAGCCCATCGTGGCGGGGAGCGGAGAAACC
>JAMDEO010000188.1:0-7907 GCA_023483915.1 Actinomycetota bacterium | reverse complement strand
CGATCACCACATCTTGCCCGGGCGCGGAGAAACCACGCGCCTCATTATCAACCTCATGCCCAACGAACACCCTCAGTATATTTGGGCCAGAGGAAAACCTCATGTTTCCGCAACCATAACCCACATCCTCAACAACCATCGGGGGTATCGGCCCAGGTTGGGCCCGCAGTTCTTTCACCAACAATGCGCCCGTGGGAGTTGTGAGCTCCCGCATCTCCGGACCGCCCACCACAGGGTAGCCCACGAGCAGGGCAGCCGTCGCCGGCGCAGGAACCTTCATGCGACCGTGAGCGATACTGACCGTGCCTCCGCCCACCGGGATAGGTCCCACCACCACATTCTCCACCCCCAGAGCTTCGACCAGGCTGAAGACGCCCACGATGTCCACTAGGGTATCGATAGCCCCCACCTCGTGAAAATGGATCTCCTCGGCCGAACACCCATGAATCGAGGCCTCGACCCGCGCAAGCCGCTCAACGGCGGCGCCAGAGCGCTCCTTCACCGAAGCCGGTAAGGTCCCGCCGTCAATTATCTCGATCAGGTCGGACAGGTGGCGAAGAGGCGCGTTCTTGTCCTCCCACACCCGCACCCTCGTGCACGTGATGCCCTGATCGATGTCTCTCTCCACAGAGAGAATTTGGGGATCCAATCCGATCGCAGCAAGAGAGCCGCGCACAATGGTCTCGAGGCGCGAATCGTCGCGATCGGTGTCGAGTAATGCCGCCATCAGCATATCCCCGGCTACACCCATCCAGGGATCGACGTACAGCATGGACGGCATTATCATCCAACTCCTTTCGTGTGCTCCTGACCCCGTGCAGTTGCATTCTCCCATGCCACCTCATACACTGCAGGGCGTAAGGCCCCTCTAACCTGCAGGTGTTCACCGTGGCGCAACGGCGGCTCGCAGACTATATCGGGCTGACAGTCCGCAGATTGCGGGCCGACCGCGGTTTCACCCTGCAAGCACTCGCCGATGAGTCGGGCGTTTCCAAGAGCTATCTGGGTGACATCGAGAAGGGTCGCAAGAATCCCACCACGGACGTCATCGAAGCTATTGCGGATGCCCTGGGTGTGCCGGCCCGGGAGCTCCTGTATCACGCTGCCCTCGATGAAGAGGATCCTTTCCTGGAGCCAGAGCAGTTGCGGCTGGAAGATGTGGCTGAAGAGGACGCCCAAACAAGAGAACTGGCCCACCTCGCCCGCCGGATCCGTCCCAGCGACCGGCGATTCCTTCTCGACTTGGCGAGAAGACTGTCCAGGTAGAAGAGAGACGGCTCGGGGGTTCGGACGTCCATACGCGCCGGGGTTCCATCACGGTGCGCCCGCATGATATAGCGTCAGTCCCCGCAATGGTCTCCGCCTTCTCCCTCTCCTCGCAGGACCTCGTAGTGATCGCAACGAAAGCGACGAATCCAGTGCTCGATCTCCTCGGTGGGCATGGCGAACCGTTGTAGGGTCTGGGAGAAGATGGCAAGGGAAGTCTCGAACTCCTCCGGCACCACCACGTCTGCCCCCAGGGCGTAAAGCTGTTCCACCTCCGCAAGGAACCGGGTGCGTGCGATGATGTGCAGAGCCGGGCTTAGGCGCCTGAGCCGACTGACGATAGATCTCGTTGCCGATGGGTCGCCGATGACCACCGCCGCCACTCGTGCCCGCTGCGCTCCGGCGTGCCTAAGTACCCCTTCGTTGTCGGCATCCCCCATTACGATCGGCTCCCCTTTGTGAAACTCCTGCGCGACAGTCCTCGGGTTCATCTCCACGATCACATACGGGAGCTCAGCGGCCTTGGAGGCCTTGGCGAGGTTCCGGCCATTGAGGCCAAAACCAATGATAAGGAGGTGATCAAAGAGCTCTTGCCGATTTGGCTCGGCCGGTCTGCCTAGCAAAAGCCAAGGCGGTAGCCGCCATTCGGCCACCTTGCGCGATAGCGTCGGACCGACGCTTATGACCATCGGAGTGGCCGCCATGGTAAGAACCGCGACCGCCAGAAAGCCCTGTCTTAGCCCGGAAGAAAAGAGGCCGGCCCCGGTCGCAATCGCAGCAAGGACAAAGGAGAATTCACCGACCTGCGCAATCGATATCCCCGTGACGAATGCCGTGCGAAGGGGGTAACGAAGAACGAGGACGGCAGCTGTGCCGGTCAGGCTCTTTACGACGATGATCCCAATGGCCGCGGCAACGACCAACCACCACTTCGAGGCCAAGAAGCCAAGATCAAGGAGCATCCCAACGGATACGAAGAAGAAGCTCACAAATACGTTTCGCAGGGGAAGAATGTAGCCCAGAGCTTGATGGCTGTACTCCTCCGAGATGATAAGGCCAGCAAGAAATGCGCCAAGAGCCAGGGAGAGGCCGACCTGAGCGGTAAGTGCGGCAACGCCTAGACAAATGGCGATAACGGCGAGAAGAAACACCTCAGAGCTGCGTGTCTGCGTTACCGCTCGAAGCAGCCAAGGCACCACCCACCTTGTCCCGACAATAACAGCAACAACGAGCCCTGCCGCAGCCCCGACTACGGTATACGGATTCAGTCCTTGCCCTGGACCTTGTCCTCCCAGCAACGGCAGAATCACGATCAGGGGCACGAAGAGAATATCCTGGAAGATGAGGATACCAAGAGCATTCCGCCCTTGCGGGCTGCCGGTCTCCTGCCTTTCGTCCAAGGTTCGCAGCACCACCGCGGTGCTACTCAAGGAGACAATTCCTCCAAGGACGATTGCCTCGGTCGCCGAGGTTCCTGCCACAAGCGAGATGCCAAAGGCCAGTATGCCGGTGAGGACCACCTGAACCGGCCCGCCGATGAGCATTGGCCGCCAAAGTCCAAGGAGCCGGGGAAAGGAAAACTCGAGGCCCAGGGCAAAAAGGAGGAAGACGACCCCGACGTCTGCGAGTGCTTCTACACGCCTTGGATCTTCGATCAACCCGAAGGTGTGCGGCCCAACAAGAACTCCGGCGGCAAAAAGGCCGATGAGTAGCGGCAACCCAAGCCGAGCAAGAAGAAGGCTGACGGCCACGGCGACCGCGAGGATGAGGAGAACGTCTGTAAGGACACTGCCCGCCATCACCACCCTCCACGTCTATTTCAACTGTCCAACGCTACACGACGGCGGGCGTACCCTCAATGCCCGCCCAGGTCCCCGAGAGCCATGCAGCCATGTTCCCTGGACCTTCAGGCTGTAGTTGAAATTGGCCTCGGCGTCGCTCGTCAGGCGTCCCGTCCTGCCGGTAGAGATCCCTCAAGGGAAGGACATTTCCCCCATCAACGCCCTATAGCGGCAAATCGGGAGCTACTCCGCCCTATACACCTTGCAGAGGAAGCCCCTCATCTTGGGCGAACCTATCTCGGGGCTGTATGGGGGACTGTCATCGGTAAGAATGTTGAGGTTGGCCTCGTCCCAGCCAAACGTCTCCGACTCCCCTCGTTCCGGGAACCACCACCCATAGCCCACGCTCACCACTCTCGGGTCGATCCCCGTCGTGAGCGTCGCCTTCTGCCTGATCCGGCCGCGCCGGTTCTCAATAAATACCCAGTCCCCTTCGGAAATATCGAGAGCTGCGGCGGTCTGAGGGTGGAGGCTCAGCATTGGCTCCGGTTCATTGGTGCGCAAACCCCGCAGGTGGCGGTCTTGGGAATGTACGTAGTTGGTCCCGTGTACGCTCGTGGCCACCAACGGGTACTCCTGGAGCATCTCCGGTGCGCTGGCCGGCGTCTCCTGCGGCTCGTGGTAAACAGGTAGAGGCTCATATCCCCATTCCTCGCAGAGGCTCGAATAGAGTTCCACCTTGCCGGAGGGTGTGTTGAAGCCTCGTTCCAGGTATTTCCGATACTTCACCCATGAAGAGGCGACGCCTGGTCGTCGCTTCAGCTCCTCGAAGGTCATGCCCATCGGTTCCAGATAGTTGTCGAGAAGGGCGTGCAGATCCTCGGCGAAATGCTCCCCTACTCCTAGTCTCGCCGCAAGCTCGTTGATAATCTCGAGGTCGGACCGGCATTGCCCGATCTGCACGACTTTCTGCTGCGGCTCCAAATGGAACACTCCCGCGCCTCCGCTGAGGACGACAACCGAATCGGTTTCCAAATATGAGGCCGCAGGCAACACGATGTCTGCCAACGCGGTGGTAGGGGTCATCGTCAACTCAGATACAAACAGGAAATCCACCTCATGCAAGGCCTGGTACACCCTTCGGGAGTTGCTCCAGGTGAGCATCGGGTTGGAGCCGAAGACGCCGAGTACCCGCACCGGATACGGCTTCCTCTCCAGGATGGCGTCTACCACATGTTGGGGACGGATCTCCACTGGTTTCCACACTATCGAATCCCAGAGTTCGTGCGGTGGGTAGTAACCCGCACTCGCGCCCAGCTTCTTGAGATCCTTCTCTATGGGTAGGGCGTGGCGGAGGATGTCTCTACCCGTGCCTTCAACCAAGATCGTACCCTCGGCATGAATGGTTCCCCCCGGCACGTCCAGGTTGCCGCATATCGATTGGATGATGGCGAACGCCCGAGCACACTGAGTGCTGTTGTAGGTATCCTCGGTGCCGTTGCCGTTCCACAAGCAACCCGGGCGCGAAGCGGCAAACAACCTGGCCGCAGCAACGATCTTGTCGGCGGGCACCCAGGTTATTGCAGCAACGCGCTTAGGTGCATATTGCCGGGTGTGATCTCGCAGTCTTTCAAACCCTACCGTCCACTGGTCGACGAACTCCTGATCGTAGAGATTCTCGCCAACGATGACGTTGAGAATGCCCAAGGCTAGTGCCAAGTCGGTGCCAGGCCGGGGCTGAAGCCAGACATCGGCCCTCTTGGCGGCCGCAGTTTCGAGCGGATTGACAACAATGAGCTTCCCGCCTTTCCTCAACGGCGGATTGGGGCTGTTGCCCCAGAGGAGGAGGCACTGCGGGCCACCCGCAACGTCGGGCATGCCGTCGAAACCGTAGGTCATTAGCCGGGCGGAAGCACTGGGTATGTAGCAGGTGTTGTCGATGCTCGTGACATTAGGCGTCCCAAATACGTTTCCCAACCGGGAAACATAATCGGCGGTCCGGCCGTAGGCACCTTTGGCGAGACATACGGACTCCGCCCCATACTGCTCTTTGGCATCGACGAGCTTCCTCACCACAGCGTCGAGTGCATCGTCCCAGGAGATCCGCTCCCACCTACCCTCACCCTTCTTCCCCACCCTTTTCTGAGGGTAGAGCAGGCGGCCGGGGGAGTAGAGGCGCTCAAGCGCGACGGCAGCTCGGCTGCAGAACCTCGCCGAGCTTCCTCGGAAATCTGGCGCAGCCTCAACGCGTACCGCCCTTCCCGCCTCCACGTGGACACACACTGCGCATCCAGCATGACATTCTTGACAGATCGTCCTGACTACCCGGGTTTCAGCACCACCCCTCATCAGCGTTCCTCCCCCACTTCCGGGTGGCTACCTTTCCCCGCCGTCCTTGAACCCAGACATGCCCGCCCGGGTGCGACTGTTCTGGTGAAGAAAAGGCCAACCCCGCCTTCCCTTGCGGCCACTCGCATACTTCACCCCCAGCCCAACTCATTCAGGCGATCGTCCGAGAGACCATAGAAGTGGGCGATCTCATGGACGACCGTACGACGGACCTGGTCCTTGATAGCCTCGTCGCTGGGACCGGCCACTGCCTCGATAGGGCCCCGATATATGGAGATGCGATCCGGGAGGGCCATGTAATAGGCGCCACGAACCGTATTGGGCACCCCGTGGTAAAGGCCCAAAAGAGAATAACGAGCATTGGAGGGCAGACCCGCCTCTTCCAGATCCATCGCGCTCGGCCAGTCCTCGACGTCCACGTGCACGTTCTCCAAATGCTCGAGGAATTCGTCGGGCAAACCGTCCAAAGCTTCACCGACCAGCTCCTCGAACCGCTCACGATCCACCAGGAAGCCACCCTTCAGTCCGCATCCGCTGCAGCAAGGCCCGGGCGGCAGCTCCCCGGTGTGACACCAGATCTTTCTGATCGATCGAGGCCTCTCCTAGAGTCTCGGTCCACTCCTCCGGCCGGAAGACCGGGTCATATCCAAACCCTCTCGTGCCGCGCGGCGCCTGTTCGATAACCCCTTTCACGGTTGCTGAGGCCTCGATGATGACTCGGTCACCATAGTCGCCGCACTCTGGAGCGCCTGCATCCGCGAAGGGAAGCACCAGGCACAGACTGCAGACAAACCGGGCGCTACGGTCTTCCGCCGCAGCCATTTCCGCAAGCAACTTGGAGACGTTGTCCCCATCTGTCGCGCCTTCGCCAGCGTAACGCGCCGACTGCACGCCGGGCTTGCCATCGAGCGCCGCCACCTCTAGACCCGAATCGTCGGCAAGTGCAGCAAACTGGCCACCGAGGGCCTCGAAGACCCCCTCTGCCTTCAATCGCGCGTTCTCCGCGAAAGTCTTCCCCGACTCTTTTGGCATCTCCACGTCGGGGGGCAACGCTTCCACCGAAAACGCCTCACCCAGAAGGCGACTGAACTCCAGGGCCTTACCCCTATTCCTTGTGGCGAGGATAACGCTGAACCTTTCTGAGCCCCCTTCAGCGCCCACTATTGGCCCCGTATGCAGTGGTGACGACGCCTAACTGGGCGGCCGTGATGTCGGCTATTCCGGCGGCAGCCAGCTCGAGCAACTGATCCAGAACCTGTCGTTCGAATGGAGCCGCCTCCGCTGTGGCCTGGACCTCGATCAGGCGTCCTGACCCGGTCATGACCACGTTCATGTCGATATCCGCTGTGCAGTCCTCGCTGTACTCTAGATCGACAACCGGCATCCCCCCAACCACGCCCACACTTATCGCCGCTACCGAGTCACTAAGAGGCAGTGATTTCAAGGACCGCACATCAACTTGCTTCTTGAGTGCCAGGTGCAATGCCAGATAGCCGCCGCTAACCGCCACGCACCGCGTGCCTCCGTCGGCTTCAACAACATCGCAGTCGATGTAAACCGTGCGTTCTCCCATGGCCTCGAGATCAAGCACCGAACGAAGACTGCGGCCGATGAATCGCTGAATCTCTACCGTACGGCCGTCTTGGCGGCCACGGACAGCCTCTCTAGGAGTTCTCTCCCTCGTCGAACTGGGAAGCAACGAGTACTCGGCGGTCAGCCAACCGGCTCCACTTCCCCGACGCCAGGCGGGTACGCCGCCTACTACCTGAGCGGAGCAGAGGACTCGAGTGCCTCCCAGCTCCATGAACACGGACCCATCGGCGGTGCTAACGAAACCGGGGGTGATATTCAGTGGGCGCAAGTCTCGCGGACCACGGTTGCCTGTCCTCGATGCATCGGTCATGGTTGTGCGACCTCCCGGATGGGCAGTTGCAGAAAGCGGGCTCCTACAGACCTGAACTCCTCCGCGTCTCCGGTAGAAAGAAAGCGGTATTCGCCCTCTCTCGTCATGCTGTTGGCCATGCCCTTGCGTTCGAGGATCTCTTCCACTTCCGTTACGGTTTCCTCTGCAGAGTTGATAAGAGACACCCGCGGCCCGAGAAGCCGCCGAAGCATGGGGGAAATCAAAGGATAGTGCGTGCACCCCAGGATCACTGTGTCCACTTCCGCCTCTTTCAAAGACGCCACGTATTCTCTGGCCGCCTCCTCTGTTTCCTCAGAGCACACGTCGCCGGCCTGAATCAGCGGAGCAAGTCGTGGACAAGCCACAGGAAAGACCTCCAACCCCGCATCAAGCGTGTGCAGAGCCTGCTGGTACGCGTTCGAGCGGATGGTGGCCTCTGTCGCCATGATGCCGACCCGCCTGTTCCTTGTCTCCTGCACCGCCGCCCTAGCCCCCGGCATGACCACCCCGATGATGGGTGTCGCGAACCCGGCCTGCAGTTGCGGAAGCGCTGCTGCTGCCGCAGAGTTGCACGCGACAATGATGAGCTTGACCCCCTGCTTCACTAG
>JAMDEO010000099.1 GCA_023483915.1 Actinomycetota bacterium | reverse complement strand
CGCTCGGCCCCGTTCCTCTCTGCTCCGTTCCTCTGCAACAACGACATCTTCTTGTGCTCCAGTCTCGCCCTCAAGGGTTCAGTAATTGAGTGCGGCTGAGTGTCTCACGTCATGTTGGCAGAGAGGGACGATCCACACGTGGCAGAACTCGCCGACCGTGTCATCACCCTCGATCACGGGCGGACCACGATGAACGGCGCCGAGGTGTCCCGCGCCAACGCGCCTTGTGAGCCGGCGATGACTTCCGCCTTGTGCGCCGCGAAGGCCCCCAGCACCTCGCCCTTCTCCCCTTCAGGCACGCCGAAGCGATCGAGTCTCTTCGCGAGTACTTGGCCGCAGTGCACACCCAAGGGGTTCACATGACCTTGAGTCCGGGCAGCCTCCCGAGTTGACTGTTGGACCATTCACTCAGCTGAGAGTTGGACGACGAGGCGGTTGAACTTCTCAGCCTGCTTGGAGCAACTGGTCCGGGATGTCACACCGTCGCAATACGGGCATTCGCCACTTGACAGATTCCCCTTGTTCGATTACAATTGTCATCATGTTTGCGAAGATTTCGCATATAACTCCCGTGAGCACCGCCCCGCCTGCTGACGACCTCACGTCGGTGCTGGTCACCAAGGGCATCCCGTGCACGCGACAGCGGCGTCTCGTATGGGAGTACTACCTCAATGTCGGCAAAGCGGCCACGGTCGCCGAGGCGGCGGCCGACCTGCAGCCGGCGGGCGTCAGTCAGGCGACGGTCTATCGCACCATTGCCATATTCGCGGAACTCGGCCTGCTTCACCGGGTTCAGGTCCGCACCGGAGAAGCCTGCTACACGGCTGCGCTCCCCGGCCACCGGCACCCGCTGGTCTGCTGCGAGTGTCGCCGGGTCATCGAGTTCGCGGGCGATGACGACCTTTCTGAACTGCAACGTCGTCTCGAACTCGAGACTGGGTTCATGATCTACGGCCACCATCTCGAGGTCTACGGCTTGTGCGCGCAGTGTGTGGAGAAACGCAGTACCTCCCGATGGTCAGGGCTTCTCCGTTGAGGCGGAGATCGGGTGAGGGGGAGTACGAGTTGAGGTCGAGGGAAGCGATGGGAAGCTAGTATGCAAGTCATTCTGGACGGGTACAGACCCGTGGCGATGCACGTGTCGGAGGGGTTCCTTCCTGCCAAGTATTGTCTCTTCTGGTACCTCATCTGCACCCCCTTCTGGGTGAAGGGGGTTACGATCTCTCTCGGCTCGTCAAAGAGAACCGCAATTCGCTGCTGCTTCTCGGCAGCGCCGGAGGCTTCTGCTTCGTCCTCTCCTCCCTCAAGATCCCGTCAGTCAGCGGCAGCTGCTCCCATCCGACCGGTGTCGGTCTCGGCGCCATTCTCTTCCGCCCGTGGGTCATGACCGTCATCGGCACCATCGTCCTCGGCTTTCAGGCACTCCTGTTGGCGCACGGCGGCATCACCACGCTGGGCGCAAACGCCATGTCCATGGCGATCGTCGGCTCGTTCTCCGCCTGGGCCTTGTACAGAATTCTGAAGCGAGTCGGAGCCCCCATGTGGCTGGCGGTGTTTGTTGCTGCCGCAATCAGCGATCTGCTCACCTACTGTGTCACGGCGACCCAGCTCGCCTGGGCCTTCCCAGACCCTATCAGCGGCTTCCTGGGCTCGTGGACGAAATTCATGGCCATCTTCGCCGTCACCCAGATCCCGCTTGCCATCAGCGAGGGCCTGTTGACCGTAGTCGTCGTGACGTACCTGGTCAAGTACAGTCGTTCTGAGCTCGAAAGGCTCGGAGCGCTACGGATGCAGAAAGAAGCGGCGTGATGAAGAACCGGACCACAGCCATCTTCACCGTGGTTGCGCTGGCGGTGGTCATTGCGCTCCCTATCGTGGGCCTGGTCCTGAGGCCCAGCTCGGCGTTCGGCGGCGCTGACTCGGCCGGTCAGGCAGCGATCATTCAGATCAACCCGAACTACAAGCCTTGGTTCAACAACGTGTGGATGCAAAGCACACGGACCAGCGAGTATATGTTCGGATTCCAAGGGTTGCTCGGCGGGGCGATCCTCTTCTCCACGCTTGGCTTCTTCGTTGGGCGCACGCGAGGCCGCGCCGAGGCCGCGAACGAGCAGGCACCGGCGTCAGCGGGAGCCAAAGCCGCCTATGTGCTGATCGGCATCGCCACCTTCACCGTGATACCGGTGCTCTACTTCGTGGTGGGTTACAAGCCGCCGAGCAGCGAGATCATCTGCCTCTTCTTCGCCCTCTCGGCGGCCATCGCCGCGGGCTTCACCTTCTTCGCGCTGTTCTTCTTCCGCGGCCGCCGCAAGGGGCTGAAGGAGGCCGTACAGACATGCGCAGTTCCGTCCATGCTACGGACCGTTGAGGGAGTCTCGTGAACACGATCGATCGCATCGCGTACTCGAACGCGCTCGCAAGAAGGAGCGCTGCTGAGAAGATGATCCTGGCCTTGGGCATGCTGCTGGCAGCTTTGGTGCTCCCCCCTTGGCCCGGTGGACCCGTCGTGCTCACGGTCATGCTCATCGCCACACTCGGCGTAGCCAAGGTGCCCGCCCGAACATACTTCAGAATCGCGTGGGCACCGCTCTCCTTCCTCTCCGTCGGGGTCATCCCACTCCTCGTCTCCATCGGCTTCCGCGGTTCATGGCTCGTCTCGTTTCACTGGGCGGAGGGAGGCGTCGGGCTCGTGATCCGTGTCTCGCTGCGCTCATTCGCTGCGCTTTCGTGCCTCCTGTTCCTCTCCATGACCACACCCATCCCGCAGGTGCTCCGGGTGATGCGTCGCCTGCACGTGCCGCCGGTGCTGACCGAGGTCTCGTTGGTCATCTATCGGAACATCTGGATGTTCGTCGCTACGGTCCGCTCCATCCGTAGGGCTCAGCACGCGCGCCTCGGCTACAGCTCGCTGCGCACCTCGTACCGCTCCCTGGGGATGCTCGTGGGGACATTCTTCGGGCAGACCCTGCAGCGCGCGAGAGCGATGGAGCACGGTCTACAGGCCCGCAACTGGCAGGGCGAGCTCGTTGTGCTGGACGAGGGGACGGCGGCCACTGCTCGCGGCGTCACGCTCGTCACGGGAGTGCTCGTACTCGCACTCGCTCTCAGCCTGGGGGCGAAGTGGGCGATGTAGCCGAGACCGTCCTTCAGGCGGAGGATCTGCACTTCGAGTACGATGGCGGTGTCGTGGCCCTGGACGGCCTCGACCTCTCCGTGCATCGAGGTGTGCGCCACGCTATCGTGGGCGCGAACGGCGCGGGCAAGACCACGCTGTTCCTGCATCTTAACGGGACACTCCGGCCCAAGTCCGGTCAAGTGCGCGTGAACAGCCGGCCGGCCGACTACTCGCGCGCAGGGCTCACGGCGTGGCGGCAGGTCGTCGGACTGGTCTTCCAGAACCCCGACGACATGCTTTTCGCCGGGACCGTGTACCAGGACGTCTCTTTCGGTCCCATCAACCTCGGCCTCGGCGAGCACGAGGCGAGGGCACGGGTGGACGAAGCGTTGGAGGCACTCGGAATCCCGCACCTACGCGACAGGCCCACACACATGCTGAGCTTCGGCCAGAAGAAGCGCGCTTCCATCGCCGGCGCCATGGCGATGCGCCCCGAGGTGCTCATCATCGACGAGCCGTTGTCGGGGCTGGACCCGAGCGGTGCCGAGCAATTCCTCGGGGTGCTGCATGAACTGCACACAAACGGCACCACCGTCCTCGTCGCCACTCACGACATGAGTCTTGCCTACCAGTGGGCAGATGAGGTGAGCATCATGAACGGCGGCCACATCCTGGCCCAAGGGCCGCCCACCACCGTCATGAGCCATTCGGAGCTGCTGGCAAGCTGCGGCTTGCGTCGGCCCTGGGTGCTCGACCTGGAAGAGGAGCTCGAGACGGCGGGTCTTCTCACGTGTGAGCTGGGGTCGCTGCGCTGCCGGGCCGACGTGCTCACAGCCATCGCCGCGGCTGGGGTGGGCGTCCCAGAACGTGGTGCACGCACCATCGCGGTTCCCGAAGGTCTCAAGCATGAGGTAAGTAGCCTAGGGTTGCAGCAGGTCGAGCGCCCGCCTGGTCGTCGCCCACGTAGATTTGGACGAGGTTCGTCTGGTTCATGTACCTGCGACTAACGGCCCGCTTATCGTTCCCTTCGTTCCAGCGGGTTGGTGGACCCGACCAGCCGTTCCGTGAGAGCCCTGAGTTCGGCTCGGGCGGCCTCTTCGTCCGGTCGCTCGAAGATGACCCGCGTGGGCGCGAGCACCATGCCCTAGCCCTCTGTGCACGTGACCGCGAGGGCTATCCGGCGAGCCGCCGACAGAGGCGAATATGCCTTCCCTCTCCAGCGGACACCCCATGACAACCTCGCCGGCCCTACAGGGCAGGGGCCTCCCGAGTCTCTTGTGCTGCTCAACACCGGGGACAGAAAGGGGAAGACCACCGCCGCTATGGGCGTCGCCGTCCACGCCTTGGCTCAGATGTGGCCTGTGTGCGTTGTCCAGTTCCTCAAAAGCGGGAGTTGGGGTGCGGGCGAAAAGGCGATCCTAAGAACGCTTGGCGTCGAGTGGGTGAAGGGCGGCGATGGCTTTACCTGGGCGTCGCCCAGGATGACCGCCTCTCAGCACGCAGCCCTCGCGACCTAGAATCGGGCGAAGCAGACCCTCGCGAAGAATGGCACTCTCCCTTCCGAAGCCAAGGCCGCAACATCCCCGAGGCGAGAGAGAATCTCCGTCGGTAACTGCAGCCGCGTTGAGTCTCAAAGTGACCTCCACTCCCAAGTCGACGCGATGGCTGACAAACCCGCTCGCCCGAAGAACGAGCTTACGTCGCCTCTCGGACGGAGAGCCCGTCGAGCCCCCGCGACCCCCCGGACGTCCCGATGGCCGGAGCATGGCGCAGCGGACAACAAGACGAGCATCGCTCAAGTATCCAGTCAAGGCAACCAGTTTGTGCGCCCAAGAATCCAGACACTGAAGATGACTACTTGTGCGGCTCAATCGGGGGCGAACCCGTTTGCTCGCCTTCTCGCCTTCCACCTCAACTCGCGGGCCTGCTGCTCGGACAGCTCCCCCCTCCACCCCGCCAACCGGATCAGAGCTTCGGCATTGAACTCCGCCTCGCCATGCAAAATTCGGTCACCATATCGGGTGAGGTAGTCATCAAGATAGTTCAGAAGAACGCCCATGCGCAACTCAACCGCTTCTGACGTTTCTCGGAGTACTGCCTGTTTGTCGGCCTTGCCTTGATGCACTTCACGAGCGATCAAGTCTGCCCGCAGTCCATAAACCTCGGCCCAGATGCGAGACAGCAGAATCTCGTGCCGTGCCCGTTCCGGGTCGGAGATGTCCTCGTCGGTAATCGTGGGCGTGTCGCCGGAAGCCTCTGCCGGAGGATACTTGCGCGCACGAGGTACGTACTGCAACGAGTCTTGGTGCAGCTGCCAGGCAAGCTGCTCCACAATCTTGGGCTCGATCCGCTTACGCAGGTGATCAACGTCATAGCCCAATTCGTGGGCAGCGTCGATCCGGCGGTGGGTGAGGTCCTTGCCTCGACTCCCGGCGGTCCCGAATAGGTTCGCAACTGCAACAGCGAGCTGAGACCTTTCCATCCTCGGTAGGCTGATCTTCTTCAGTTGCGCACGCAGCAACCGATCAGCGGCGTCCACGCGGGCCAGCTCGTCTTCGGGATCTACCGCTCTTGCCCAGACGCCGCGCAAGGCCAGCAGAGCAGGGATTGCCAAGGACGGCGTGATCGGCAGCCCTGCCTTCAGCACCACCTTCAGGTCCCGAACCAGTTCGTCGAGCCTTGGCGGCTTGTCCGTCGGAACGTGAGGCGGGATGGTTCTTCGCTCGGCCATGATGCCCAGTATATGCCCTGTTGGTGTCCGGGCGCCTGCCCATTCTTTCGGGCGAGTATCCAGGTGTCACTCAAATCGGTTGCCACATCCGGCGACCAGGCACTTGGAGGAAGGCCAATGGCCAACATCGTTCCACGTCAATCGGAAACGTCGATCGCTCGGATGGGGAAAGCCTCCCGTCTACCGAGCAAGGTCACCCGCCAAATCGAGCAAGCGGCGTACAACGGTCTCATCACCGCAGCCCTCGTGCAGTCGGCCGCCTACGTCACCGACATGTCCATGCACTACGTCGCCACCCTCAGCGCCAGCGAGGCCACGATGATCGAGATGAGCCCCTTAGCGGAGTCTCGCCTGAAGGTGCTCGTCGACCGCTTCACCCTGGTGGCCGCCTCCGAGATCGAGCGGATGGGCTGGTAGGGCGCGATGCTGACCGCGCTCGTCATTCTCGTGGTCATGGGCAGCATCGTCGGAGGAGTGTTTCTCGGAGCATCATGGCTTGAACAGAGGCAGGAAGAACGGCAAGCCGCTCTTCAGTCCCAGATGCAGGCCATGATGGCAACGCTCCGTCTCTCCTCGTTCGCGTGGGAAACCCGGCAGGACATGTATCAAGAGGCGCTGGAGAAGCGCCGAGGCAAGGCTTCGTAGGCTCTCAAATCCCCTGGAACGGCCCGGTCGTCATACCAATGACCACCGGGCCGTTTCTCTCCCAACACTCGAACTGCGTTCGTTCCACAACCACGGCTTGGAGTTCCCATGAGCGGCTGGATCGGTGATCAGATGAAGAAGGCGGAGGGAGTTGTGATCACGACGGCTGTTCTGCTCATACTGCTCCGAATCGCCCTGAACCTCATCGCGCCCGTGCTGCCGTACGTGTTCCTGCTGATTGTCATCATCCTTCTGATCGTGGTGGTCGTGCTGCTCCTTCGTCGCCGCCGGGATAGGTGGTAGCGAGCTAGGGGCCGAACCTACCCGTTCGGAGTTGTGGAATTCACAAACCATATTGACTGATGCTTTCATGCATCGTTTACTAGAAATGACTCGCCACGATGCGCATATGCATCGCTCCACGTGAGTCGGAGAGGAGGCACCAAATGACCAACAAGAAGAAACCGGAGCGCAACATCACCATCCGCTCGGTCCTCAGGAACCCGCCCGACTACTCGAAGCTAGGTCGAGCCTTGGTCGCGCTAGCGATGGCCGAAGCCGAGGCCGAGGCGCAAGCAGAAGTTGCGAAGGAGGCCACCAAGAACCCAGAGACTCCACCCTCGGAGGAAGCAGCGTGAGCGACGAACAACTCGCCGTGCTTGCCTTCTTGAGTGCCGGGGCAACGGCGGGCGGTTTCGTGCTCCTTGATCATCGTCTGCACCAGCGCGTCGAACCACCGACGCGCTGGTATGGCCTCACCTGGCCCCGCGACCTCGAGCCCGAGAACGTGGTCGCATTCTTTCGCTCCCTGGCCGGGGACCGCCGCCGGCACGTGGTCGCCCTGGAAGCCGTCGGGCAGGATGGCAAGCTCTCCTACCGTTTGGGCATTGCCGAACGCCACACCGAGGCCATGCTCGCTACGCTTCACTCCCATCTCCCCGGGGTGGCCGCCGAACTCATTGAGTACGATCTCATCCGTGCTCCGATCGCCGCGTGGCAACTCCGGCTGAGCACCAACCACCGAGCACTTCGGGCAGAGAGCTTGGAAGTCATCGCCCGTGCGGTGGTCACCGCCCTCTCCCACGCGGGGACCCGCGACACGGTCGTCTTCCAGTGGCTGCTCGGCCCCCGCCTTTCAGCTCGTCGGGTGGCGAACTCCGAGGATTCCCCGCCGATAGCGCCGATGCCGTCTTGGGCACAGGCTTTCGCACAAGCTGTGGGCGGTCGGAAGCCGCTCGACTCCGAGGCGCGCAAGGCCTTGCGCGACAAGATGAGCGAGCCCGGGTTTCGCGCCGTCTGCAGGATCGGCATCACGTCCCAGAACCAGCATGTAGCCCAGGCTGTCGCCTCCACCATTCTCGGCGCCCTCCGCACTGCTGAATCGCCCGGCGTGAGACTCGACATCAAGAAGGAGCGCCCGGACAAGATCGCCGCCGCGGGCACTCTCAAAGATTGGCCCACCCCGGTGAACGTTCGCGAGCTTGCCGCGCTCGTCGCCTGGCCACTCGGCGACGCGGCCTACCCTGGAGTCAAGCGGGTGGGAGCAAGCCTCCTACGACCCAACGGCAGCGTGCCGAGCAAGGGGCGCATCATCGCCGAAGCCACCTACCCGGGAACCGAGCGACCACTTGCCCTCGAACCGAAGGACGCTCTACAGCACCTGCACGTCCTCGGGCCAACCGGGGTTGGCAAGTCGACGCTACTCCTCAACCTGATCACGCAGGACATCGCCGCAGGCCGCGGAGTCATCGTCATCGACCCCAAGGGCGACCTCGTGGAGGACGTCCTCGCGCGCATCCCTGAGAAGAGGGTCGACGACGTCGTCGTGCTCGACCCCGCCGACGAACAGCGACCAGTGGGCCTGAATGTGCTCCGTGGGGGTGAGCGCTCGCCGGAGTTGATCGCAGACCAGGTGCTGGCCGTCTTCCACGGCCTGTATAGGGAGAACTGGGGACCACGTACCCAAGACATCCTGCACGCTTCGCTCCTCACCCTGGCGGGCCGACCTGACATGACGCTCTGCGCGCTACCCGTCCTTTTGTCGAATCCGCGCTTTCGTCGCGAAGCCACCAAAGGGCTCATCGACGAGATCGCGCTCAAGCCTTTCTGGTCGTGGTTCGACAGCTTGAGCGAAGGCGAACGTCAGCAGGCCATCGCCCCGGTGATGAACAAGCTCCGCGCCTTCCTTCTCCGTCCCCGAATGCGTGCGGTCATCGGCCAGGCCGATCCGGTCTTCGACCTGTATCAAGTCTTCTCCGAAGGCAAGGTTGTTCTAGTGTCGCTGGCCAAGGGTCTTCTCGGACCGGAGGCTGCCGCCCTCCTCGGCTCCCTCGTCGTCTCGCAACTCTGGCAGGCCGCCCTCGGGCGCGTGCGCGTTCCCGTGGAGAAGCGAGCGCCGGTCATGGTCTATGTTGACGAATTCCAGGACTACCTACACCTCCCGACTGATCTCGCTGACGTGCTCGCCCAAGCGCGGGGTCTCGGGGTCGGACTCACGCTCGCCCACCAGCTACCAGCGCCGC
>JAMDEO010000165.1 GCA_023483915.1 Actinomycetota bacterium | reverse complement strand
AGATCGGTCCATCTCGTCCCGTTCTTCCACTTCACGGCCAGGTCTGGACGCTTGTCGGCCAACTTGTCGTCCTTGAAGCACACGACGCGTGCGATGGGGATTATGTTGTGCGCGCGGAGTTTCGCGATGAGAGCGTCGATGTCCTTGATCCGTTTGTCGATCAGGCCTTCCTCTTTGGCCAAGGGCACATCGGCATCGTAAGTGACGTAACCACGGTCATCTTTCACATCGATGACGAAGGCATTGATCTCGGTCGAGTCCGCGAGCGGGATGAGAACCTTGTCGAGCTTCTCCGACGAAGCTGCCCCGAAGCTGGTGACGTATACGCCCTTCACTGGGACATAGGACAGGTCGCGGAAGGCACGCATGTCGACAAGGGGCGAGAGGTTGTAGTCTCCACTTGGGCTGAGAGCGACCGGGGCGGTGATCGCTGCCTCGGCCGAGCCGCCACCGGGGAACCCTCCTCCACCCACGAGCCAACTCCCGAGTGACCAGAGAAGGATGAACCCGGCCGCGAAGGCCACCACTCCAAGTACTCCCAGAACCGCGACGCGACGGCGTGCGGCTCTTCTACGCGATGCGGATCGCGAGCGCTGCGGTGGTCGCGTAGGCGGGACACTTGCCATGTTGCAGGCATTTTACCAAAGCCAAGCCCCGCAGCCCGCCATCACGATCTGATACACTGATGTCCCATGCGGCGCAACAGGGTTATTCGCTTCCTCATCGGTGCATTCGCCGTCGGAGCCTTTGTCGGGCTGGTGAGCGGCCTAGCTTTCGGAGGCGGTCCCGGCACCCCACGAGCTGCCGTCCAATCGGGTAACAACTCCGGGAACACTTCCGGACCCACAACTACTTCGGGCGAGGGTCAAACGGCGTCCAACGAGCCGATGACTCCCGAGATGGCCAAGACCATCGGCGCGAATGAGATGGGCCAGGTTCTCGTCGTCATGTACCACCTGATCGGCACTCCGGAAGCCGAGTGGACACGGACGCCGGACAATTTCCGCAATGATATCGCTCAGCTCAAGGCCGCCGGCTATTACCCGATCAACGTGCGTGATCTCGCTTCTGGCAACATCGAGATACCCGCCGGAAAGTCGCCGGTCGTCATCACATTCGACGACTCCAGCCCGGGACAGTACCGTATTCTTGACGACGGTTCCCCGGACCCTGATTCCGCCGTGGGCATCCTGCAGGACGCCGTGAAGGCGGGAAACTGGGCGCCGCACGCCTCTTTCTTCTGCCTCCTCGATGTGACTCCCAAGGACAAGGTGCTCTTCGGACAGCCTGACAGGCAGCAGGAGAAGCTCAAGAATCTCGTCGACTGGGGCTATGAGGTGGGAAGCCATACGGTCACTCATCTCAATCTCAAGAAAGCCTCGACCCAGGAGGCAAAGAAGCAACTGGCCCAGTCGCAGGCTACTCTTGAGAGCCTGATCGGCAGCGGTTACCAGGTCACCAGCCTTGCTCTCCCTTTTGGCGAATACCCGGCCAAGGACAGCCTTCTCAAGAGCGGAACTTACGATGGTATCAGCTACGCCTACACCGCCGGGCTTTCGCTAGGAGCGAGCCAACCATTCTCGCCTTTCTCCACGAAATTCGACCCGCTCCATATCCCTCGCATCCGGGGCAGCGCTAACTATCTGACGGATGCAATCGAGTACTTCAAGAAGCATCCGGATCTGAAGTACATCTCAGATGGCGACCCAACAACGGTTTCCGCCCCGCTTCATCTGAACAGCAAGCTGGGGGAACTGAAGGGCGACTTGGGACGCCCGGTTGTAAGGTACTGACCCCTATTCCACCAGCCTGAGCTCGGGCCCTCCCACGCCCCCCACCATCTCCGACAGCGCGCCGCAAAGCCCGCATTCCAACCGGTCTCCCGGCTTGAATTCCGGACCAACGTGCACCTTGACATGGCAGTTGGGACAATAACTATCGAGGTCGGGCTCTGCTCCCTGCAGAGCAACCTTCTCGTCGACAATTTCCCACAAGGGATCGTATCTCTTCTTGGCCACAGTTCCTCCAGGCCCTCCATGCTCAAAACCGCAAGCTGGTGTTCTCATGCTGTAAGGTACGAGGATACACGTATGGGCGACAAAGGCAAACAGATACCGGTTTTCGATCTTGGAGCGGCCCCGTACATTCCGGTCCAGCAGTTACAGGGACGCTTGCGCGCTGCAGTCATCGCAGGATCGATCCCCGGAGTCCTGCTGCTTCTTGAACATGAACCGGTGATCACGCTCGGCGCCGGGGCGGGGGAGGACGATCTCCGCACGGCGGCGAGCGAATGTGATCTCCTCTCGGGGGCGGGCATCCCGGTGGTCCGTTCCGAACGCGGTGGGCAGGCTACACTCCATGCGCCGGGCCAACTTGTCAGCTACCCGATCGTTCCAGTGCCGGGGCATGACCTTCGAGCCTACGTCCACGGCTTGGAAGAGATCCTAGTTGTCCTGATGCGGGATCTAGGCGTGACAGCCTATCGTCGCGAGGGAAGGCCGGGTCTGTATATCGACGGCGCGAAGATTGCCTCTGTGGGGCTGCGCTGCCGGCGCTGGGTGGCCAGTCACGGTACGTCGCTGAACGTGGGTATCGACCTATCCCTTTTCGATCGGATCGTCTCCTGCGGCGAGCCAGGCCTGGAGCAGACCAGTCTGGAGGCGCGGACCGGGCGGCGGCTCGCCATGAGGGACATCAAGCAGATGTATGTCGACGCCGCGGTCAAGGTATTCGGCTGGGAGCTTCTCCCGCTCCGTGCTGCGTGCTACGACAACGTTCAGCAGCTGCTGGGGATCCAAGGAGTGCCGGTCGCTCCTACCGATTCGATCATGGAGAAACGAGAGAGGGCAGCCCAGGGGATCGCCGCGGAACATTGCGAGCGCGCAGGGACCCCGGGTCCCGGAGCAATGGAGCGGGCTTAGAGACGAGGCGATCCCCTGGGCTGCCCGCATGCCCACGGCAGGATTCGAACCTGCGACACCTGGCTCCGGAGGCCAGTGCTCTATCCCCTGAGCTACGTGGGCCAATGACTCGAATCAAAACGAAGCGGCCGCCATTATACCCGTTCGCAAAGGTGAGCTATACCTTTCTCCGGGTAGGGCACCATCAGAGTGTCGAAATCCCGGGGGACTATGGTCTCCGGGAAGATCGCCCTCGCCTCATCGCGCAGCTCATGCCAGCCGTGGCGCGAACTGAGGTGAGTGAGGGCCAGCAGCCCCACCCCCGCTGCGCTGGCCACCTCCGCGGCCTCCCGTGCGGTTGAATGACAGGTCTCCACCGCCCGAGCGTGCTCCTCCCAGGCGAAGGTCGATTCGTGAACGAGAACCGACGCTCCTCGGGCCAGTTCAATCACGCTCTCAGTTGGACGGGTGTCGCCCGTCACCACGATCTTGCGCCCCATCCGGGCAGGGTCCATCACCTCTTCCGGATGCACCTCCCGGCCATCCGCGGTGGTGATCGTTTCGCCCCGCTGCAGCCGGCCGAAATCCGGCCCGGCGGGGACACCGAGCTCCTTCGCCCTTTCTGGATGGAAAAGACCAGGCCTCGTCTTCTCCTCCAGGCACCAGGCCAGTCCCGGCAGCCCATGGGCAACTGAAGCTGCCTTCAGCCAGTAATCACACCCTTCAAGGACGAGTCCCGGTGCGGCCTCCTCGACCACCAAGGGGAACTTGGGGCGGCCCACGATGCGCTCCGCGTCACGGAGCAACTCGTACAGCCCTTCGGGCCCGTAGAGCAACATCGGATCCTCGCGGCCCAGGAGACTAAGCGTCTTGAGTAACCCCGGGAGACCCAGGTAGTGGTCTCCGTGGAGATGGGTAATGAGAATGATCTCTATCCTGGCCAGGCCGGCCGACCGCATCAGTTGGCGCTGGGTGCCCTCGCCGCAGTCGATAAGTATGCGATCCGGCCCTCGTATGAGAAGAACCGCGCTAGAGCCCCTGTCTATGGTCGGAGTCGCCCCGGCAGTGCCAAGAAACACCAGGCTCAGGTCCACTAGATGCCTCGGTGGAACGTCATCCCGTCGTCCCCCTAGTTGTCGGAATGATCCGCTTCCAGATCAGGGAGGGTGTTGGTTATCAGACGAATCCCCTCTTCCGCAGGGCCGGCCGGGTGATGGAAAAACGTCGGGTTGCAGCAGGAGACTCGCCCGGACACCGGCGCATAGGCTTGCTCAATGATCACCCTACACTCTGGCCTTGGCGACCGGGCCACCCGTAGATATCCATATGGGTCGGTCGAACGACCGCCGGAGCGGCGAATCTCGGCGGATGCGTCATTGGCCGCCCTCGCGGATCGGTCGCTGAATGCCGAGAGGTCCAGTTCGGGCGCAAACACCTTGTGCAGACAGCCGAAGTAAGAAGTATCGCCGTCCTGGAACACGTAAACGAACGGACACGAGTCCTTGAGGCAATGCCAGGGCGAGACCACCCGCTCGCAGATAACCTCGCACTCGCGGCATTCCAGCCGAAGCTTCTTGCGCCGGTTCTTCCAGTGGTCGGCGGTCCAACGCCATGCCCGCTTCCTGTTCATCATGTCGCTGAGTATACCGTCGACCGGCTATTCCATGCTTTCACCTCGCGTGCCCGGAACTAGACGCGCTCGCTGAAGGGACGTGTCGGTAGCCCAGCGCAAGATGCTTCTCGAGAAAAGAACCTCGCCGCTGTCGCCGAGACTTACCTCGGTGGACGCGAAGACGGCTCCATGAACGACAGTCCCGTCGAGCAGGAGAGAGCCGCCGTCCACTACGAGCACACCGTAGAAATCCCCAAGGGACTGGGCATCGAGAGTTGCCCCGCCCGTGAGCACAACGAAGGCGGGAAGATCCCGCGTTGTCGTACGATATTGCTCCGGCACTGTCACCGTTAGTCCTACCCGACCCGCCTGGAACAGTACCCTCTCTGCAGGTACCAACCCGTCCTCGAGCGACGCCTGGCCCGGTCCACCGGAATCGCCCGCGGCCGCGAGAACCTCCCAGCCGGGGCTCAACGCCCAAGGCGACGCCCAACCAGTCGCCTCACATCCTGGTCCGAGAACCAGACCTTCCGGAAGCCGGCCAAAGAAGCACCGGGTGGTTTCGGCGCCGGCGTCTTCCTCTCCGTTATCTAGGCCGATCCAGACGCTCGTGCGAATGGGGTCGGCTGTGGCGGAACCTGCCACAACCGCCGCCATGGGTAGATCGACGCCGTCCCTGCCCCGCTCGACCCATCCCGAGACCATCCCCAGAGATCGTGATGGATCCTGGCGGGCAGAGGCGCGCAGCACCCACTCATCATCGAGGGACACTCGGTCAAGCATGCCCTCCCCTGTGCCTGTCTCCGTCCAAGCAACTGGCCCCCACCGCGCAGCCGCCTGTTGTCTCAGGAGAGAGAGTATCTCGTTCTTCTCACCCAGGCGCTGCCTGCCCAAAGACTCGTCCGCAAGCGCCCTTTGTGCGCACAGGTAGACTCCGGTGGCGGCCTGTAACACCACGGCTGCCGCCAGGCAGATGAACAGCACGAGTAGGAGAGCCGAGCCCTCTTCTTCATCGCGGCCGAGGGGCATTGCTACCTGCCCAACAAGGAGGTCGCCGCCACATCGACTGCCGGCCCACTCTGGCGCGCGCCAGCCACGGCCTCCAGGCGTATCTCGTCGATCCTCCCAAGATCGGCCACTGCGACCGGTGCCTGCTCTTCAATGCCTGAGGCAAAGAAGCGGAAGCGGCTGCCCGTCTTCAGTCCCTCGAGCATCGTCTTATGGTCTGAGAACAATGAATGCGTGAATGCTCCCGGCCGGCTCAAAGGACAGTCTCCCTTGCGACGCATCAGGTTTCCTTGCACAAGTTCCCATTCCACCATGAGCGAGAGGCCTGACTCAGAAGCTTTGCTGAGTACCACAATCTGATTTGATTTGGCCTCGAGGAGCGGTCCAGATGTCTTGAACTGACACCCCTGGCCACTGGCAAGCCTGAGGTCGCGCGACAACCTGGTCACGGCAACCCGGCCCTGGAGAAGCCGGATCATCCCGTCTGAGGCGGCCGTGCCCGTGCGATCGAGGCTTTCCCACAAGGCCAGTCCGGCGAGAGCGATGCAGAGAGTCAGCGACAACCCGATGAGCAACTCGATGGCCGTGAAGCCCCGGTCTTTGGGGCAGGACACGAGGTCAGAAGTAGACATCTAGGGAGCGGCCGGACTCAGAGCACCAGGACTGAACTGCGCCATCAGACTCCAGGCCTGCTATTCCCGGAGCGATGGAACCGGCAAAAAAAGGGAAGCCGGACGGTCCTGGAAGCGCCTCCGTCCCGGTTGCGAGCATCCGGACGGCAGGATTTGCCGCTGTGGCCGAATGGATTACGACTTCGCCCGTCGCCTCTGCGAGCAGTGCCGAGCTATCCTTCATCGCGGTCTCCGGCGCGATTGCCGCCGGCACCATGGTTCGCCACGGCGGTCCCCATCCACCATCCCCCTCCCTCACCCGGACCACGAGTTCCTGGCCGGCTCGTCCCTCCCATGCAGAACCATCCAGGAAGAGCTCACCTCCACCCGGCTTGGATGGCGCGATCTCCCCATGTCCAAGCTTGTTCCCCCGGCAGATCTCGCGAGCTCATGATGTCGGCCTGTCGCTCAGCTCTCACCTCGCGTCCGAGAATACCTATCATTCCCGTGGTCAGCGGTCCGAGGATCAGCGCGAGCATCACCACTGCGACCAGTATCTCCAGCAGGATCCATCCGCCAGGGGCCTCAGCGCTTAATTCGCGGCGGACCATGACCTTACCGTGAGTCCGGTTTCAGGGCGAACTGCAACACGAAATGCGCCTCCGCCGGAGTCGAAGAAGATTGACCCTCCCCCGTCAGGTGACGCGAGAGCCCCAGAGTAGGACACGCTGACGCCATCACCCGAATTCCAGCGGCTTAGGTTTGCTTCAGCACGAACCGCCGGTGCAACACATCCCATGCCGCCGCCGAAGAGCGCGCCGCCACCGGCTACGGACACATCTCCGGTCTGGTAGGTCAGACGACCGGAGCCCCCACGCCAGAGAGCGCCGACCTGCGTCCAGGCCGCCGCGGCCTGCCACACCTGCGCCGCCGCCCGGGCTTCCTGGTGGTTGAGCTCACGGCACAGGGAAAGCCCGGCAATGGAGATAACGATGCTCAGGATGGCTACGACGATCAAGAGTTCGACGAGTGAATACCCGGCATTCAGCGGGATTTGCGTGGACCTGTTCATGCGGCGGATGCTACCCCGGCGCGCGGCCTCGGCGAACCAAACCTTGGTTGGAGCTTGGCAGGCCCTCAAGCGGGGCCGATCGGTTTTCGCGGGCTCTACTGCGAAGAGTTCGGGTTGATGCCCTGCTGGCTGGCCATCCGCTCGACCTGCGCCGCGTCCTGGGTCCGACCAAGCTTGGTCAGGAGTTTGACGAGTAACTGATAAGAGAAGGCATATTTCGGGTCGGTCTGAATCGCCTTGCGCAACGAAGCCTCTGCTCCGGAAGCGTCCTGGTTCGATTCTTGGGCCTCAGCCAGGAAGCTGAGGTTCTTTGCCGAAGGTTCACGAGAGACGGCCTCAGTGAGCACGCGTACAGCATCAGCAGGTCGGTTCTGATGGTTGAGGTAGTTAAACCCCAGTTCGACGCGAGTTTGGACGTCGTTCGGATCCAGAGCGACGGTCTTCTCCTGGATGGGGAGCGCTTCGTTGAACTTGCCAAGTATGTAGAGATCGGATCCTAGCGCCGCCAAAATCTCCACATCATTCGGGTGTTCTTTTAGGGCCTGCTCGTACAGCGACACTGCTCCCGCCAGGTCGCCCTTGCTCTCTAGTTCGCGCCCCTGCGCAACAGGCCCTCCGCCGCAGGATGCCAGTAATGCGCTACCGCTTAACACCGCAACCAGCAGAGGCAACGCCGCCCTCCAGGGGACACCAACTCTCCTACCGACCCGCCGCTGTCTGCTGCGTCCATTGATCATTTTCTTGAGCCTCTCAGTGACGCACGACCTCTCACCTGTCCGCCTTCAGACAGTTCCAGGCTTGCGTCCGAAAGCCTGCTCCCTTTCTCAGCGAAGGGAATGCGCATGGAAAAAGCGAGGACCCTGCCTCGGCAGGATCCCCGCTTTTTGTACCTCTGTGGATCTGTGAATTGGTCTTGTTTCTGGGACTACCAGTTAAGAGTGGCAGCGCCGGCGCCAGAGCCGTCCAAGTCCTTGACGAAGACGTTACCTGCGGCGGCCTTGTCGACGTGCACACCGAAGTAGTGACCTGACGCCGCTTCCGTGGCCACCGAGTAAGTGGTGTCATTTCCGAAGTAGGCCACTTCGTTGTTCTTCGTTAACTCGCCACCAGGTGCAACTGTCGGAGCACTCGTAGCAACGTCCGCAGCCGCTGCGGTGAAGGTGATCGACGGCTCAATCGCATGGACGGCAGCTGTCATTGCAGCCCCCGCCGTGAAGGTCTGGGCGTCAACGTAGTAAGCTTCGATTGCGGTCATAGCGTTACGCACAAGCGATTTCGCAGCTGCGTCCTGGGCCTTTTGACGCTGTCCCAGGAAGGTCGGGATGGCGATGGCTGCCAAGATGGCGATGATGATGATCACCACCAAGAGCTCGATGAGGGTGAAACCCTTTTCACCCCTCATCCGTTTGCGTAGCTTCTGAAGCATTACTTTTCCTCCTTTTCTTTGACTTCTTGCGATCCTTTTTGGACTTGGTTCACGGTTTCTTCGTCTGCAGCGAGGTATCGGCAACTGTCGCCCACAACTTGAGTGTGTTCCCTACTTCTTTTGATGGCTCTTGGCGATTACCGGCCGACGGTAGCCACGGTGCCGATCCCCTTGTGAACGCACTTCCCACAAGAGGCCTTGTCGAGGTAAACGCTGCGCTTGTTGCCCAGATGGCTCGCAGCTTGTGTCGGATGCGATCGACCGCCACTCTCGAGGAATGATGGGCCCCTCCTAGGTCACTGGCGGGCCGACCGTCTGTGCCGGCTACTGCTCGAGACTCAGCCCCTGAGTGTTTGGCAACTCCTGCCAATCCAGGATCTGATACGAGCCAACCGTCG